>SYEN01000018.1 GCA_005800795.1 Burkholderiales bacterium
ACGTTGATGTGCGCGAGGTAGGCGGTCATGCGATCGCGATCCTTTCGCGGAGCAGAGCAGAACCCTCACCCTAACCCTCTCCCGCCCAGGCGGGAGAGGGGATAGTCGGTTGTGTAGGTTACTTCCCGTATTTCTTCAACATCTCCGCCGGAAAATACTTCTCTTCCAGCATCCGTTGCTTCTCCGCTCCTTCGCCCTCCGGCCCGACATCGGGCCGTGGATAAGGTTTGTCCTTGCGGCTTGCCACGAAATCGTCCCACGCTGCGATACCGCGCGTGTTGAAATCCTGCATGAAATCCCACATCGCCGCCCACAGCACGTGATGCGTGAAGCCGGGATACCACGCGATATTGATGCCGAGCGCGAGGTGTTCCTCCAGCGACAAATAGCGCCCGAGCTTGCCTTTCATGAACGATAGTGGACAACTCACTGCTGCGCGCGCGCGTTTGATTTCGTCGGGCGAATGGGGCGATTCAAGCTGCACCCAGTCGACACCTGCCTCCTCGCGGTACGCCTTCAGCCGCGCCAGCGTGTCGTCGAGATTACTGTTAGCGGCATCACGTGCGTAGCACTGCGCCATCACCACAAAGTTCGGATCGAGTTCGTTTTTCATATCCACCGCCGCGCGGTAGCGCGCGATGGCTTGCTCGATGGGTACCACTTCCACGCCGGCGCTTTGCGTCTTGCGTTTGCCTTCAATCGGTTGATCGTCGATGCGGATACCCGCGATGCCTGCATGGATCGATTCACGCACCAGCCGCCGCACCGCCATGATGCCGCCGTGGCCGGTGTCGCCGTCGATGATGATGGGGAAATCCACGCTGTTGGCGATCCAGCCGGCAATTTGCACGCACTCGGTCATGGTCGCCGTGCCCACGTCCGACATACCCGTGTAGTTGCCGACGACGCCGCTGGTGCCGACAAATGCTGCTTCGCAGCCCGCCTCTTGCATGATGCGCGCCGTCTGCGCCGTGGGCGTGTGCAGCACGGCGAGCACCTTGCCCTTGCGGTGGATGAGTTCCTGCAGGCGCTGCGTTTTCAACTTGGAATCCATGGCGTGTGCTCGTTGTGGCGGGATGCGCCGTGGATTTTACGCTCAGGGGCCGCTTTACTGCGCGCGTTTCTCATAAAGCGGACGGCGTCGCGGCTTTACCTGTTCGTGTCGCGCGATTGACCCGTTTGTGTCCGTTAAGTATGCTCAAATTCCCCAAGTTCTATCGGTCTCGCATGCGCACACGATCCGCTTCCGTCTTGTCGATTGCAACCCTTGCGTTGGCCTGTGGCGCGGCAACAACGCACGCGCAGAATCCGTACCCGGTAAAGCCCGTACGCGTGCTGGTGGGCGCGCCGCCGGGCAGTGGTTCGGATGTGATCATGCGCATCGTGTCATTGAAACTCGGCGAGCGCTGGAACCGCTCCGTGGTGATCGACAATCGTGCCGGCGCGCTGGGCGCAATTTCACTGGATATCGCCGCACAGGCCGCTCCTGACGGCTACACACTCACCACGCTCAGCGCGCAGAATCTCACCGGCATGCTGCTGAAAACCGTGCAGGTGGATATTCCCAAGGCCTTCACGCCCGTGGTGCGCATGGTGGTGCTGCCCTATCTGCTGGTGGTCACGCCATCGTTGCCGGTCAGTTCGGTCAAGGACCTTATCGCGCTGGCAAAAGTGAAGCCGCTGGTTTATGCCTCCAGCGGTACCGGCTCAGTGGTACATCTGGGGATGGAAATGTTTAAATCGATGGCCGGCGTGCCGATGACGCACATCCCCTACAAGGGCAGCGGGCAGTCGATGGTGGATTTAATTGGCGGCCGCGTGCAACTGGCCATTACCAACTCGCTGACCGCCACGCCCCTGGTGCGTACCGCCAAATTGCGCGCGCTGGCGGTCACCAGCGCGCGGCGCTCCGCCGCCTTCCCCGACCTGCCGACCATTGCCGAAGCGGGCGTGCCGGGTTTTGACTTGAGCAGTTTGTACGGCGTGTTCGCGCCGGCAAAAACACCCATGCACATCGTGCGCATCATCAACCGCGATGTGTTGGAGGTGATGTACTCGCCCGAGTTGAAGGAAAAACTTGCGGCCGACGCGGCGGAACCCGCGCCGCGCCACACGCCCGAGGAATTCCAGAAAGCCGTTGCCAGCGAGGTTCAAGTCTGGGACAAATTCATCAAGACTTCCGGCATCAAAATCGAATAGCAGCCGAACGATTCATAAGTATCTGTTTTATAACACTATTTTTACTGAGGCCTCCGATGAGTAGCGTAATCAAACCCACCCTGTCCGCAGACGCAGCCACCGGCAAAGATGCCTCGCGCAAACTCGCGCGCCACGCGGCCACGCTGCAATACGAAGCCATCCCGCGCGAACTCCTCGAACTCACCAAGCAATGCGTGCTCGACACACTGGGCGTGGCCATCGGCGCCAGCGGCGTCAACGAAGAAGCCACTCTGGTGAACGACTACGTGCATGATCTTGGCGGCAAAGCAGAAGTAACCATCTGGGGCTTCGGCGGCAAGGCGCCAGCGCCGTGGGCCGCCATGGTCAACGGCAGCCTCGGTCACATGCTCGATTACGACGACGTGAGCGACGGCGGACACGTGAGCATTTCCACCATCCCGCCCGGCTTCGCCATCGCGGAAAAGCTCGCCCTGCAAGGCACGCAGATCAACGGCAAGGATTTTCTCACCGCCATCGTCGCCGGCACCGACATCCACACCCGTTTGTCGCTCGCCATCGACATCCCCGACTGGACCATGGCCGAAGGCTGGTTCGCCACGCAACTGTTCGGCTTCATCTCTGGCTCGGCCACCGCGGGACGACTGCTCGGCCTCGATGAAGACAAAATGGAAAACGCGCTGGGCATCGGCTACAACCAGATGAGCGGCAGCCGACAAATGGCGGTGGGCGCAGCCACCCACATGCGCGCGATGCAGGCGGGCTTCTCCGGCCAGGCCGCCACCGCGGGCGCTGAAATGGCACGGCGCGGCATCATCGGCGACAAGGAATTTCTCGAAGGCCGCTACGGCATGTTCCAAAACTACGTGCGCACCGGCACGCCGGACTGGGACGCGGTGATCGGCGAACTCGGCACGCGCTTCCCGCTGCTGAAAACCCACGGCTTCAAAGTGTGGCCCGCCTGCGCCTACACCCGCCCCACCAATGCGGCGACACTGATCCTGCGCAACACCCACAAACTCAAACCCGAAGATGTCGAATCCATCACCATCGTCGGCGGCACCGGCGGCACGCAACTGCTGTGCGAGCCGCTCGACAAAAAACGCCGCCCGCAGGTGAGCATCGACGGCAAATACAGTATCCCGTTCACCACCGGCGTGATGATGGCGCGCGGCAACGTGACGCTGCGCGACTACACCGACGAAGGCCTGCGCGACCCCGCGGCGCTGGCGATGGCCGACAAAGTCAGCTACCGCGCCATCCCCGGCGCAAAAATGGAACGCGGCGGATCATCCGGCTCTATCGGCATCGTCACCGTCGAAATCAAAACCAAAGACGGCCGCCTGCTCAGCAGCAAACCCGACAGCGTGCCCGGCGACCCGAAACAGCGCGTGGGCTGGGATGTAATCGAGGCCAAGTTCAGGGACTGTGTGTCGTTTGCGGCCAAGCCAATTGCGGCGAAAAATATTGATCGCGTGATTGAGCTGGTGCGGGAGCTGGAGAAGCAGCGGGATGTTACGGAGATTGTGAGCTTGTTGGCGTGAGCGTCTTTTTTTGAGATTGCCAATGCAGCCGTGAAATTTGCGTAGGATAGTATGGCCATTTGCCCTCATTGCGATCAAGAAGGTGTTAGTATTATCGGGAAATGGTGGTCCGGATCGTCTGGCCCGACCCGGTGCGGTCTGTGTGGTCGGCAAAGTTATGTGGCTACCGGTGCCCGCGAAGGCCTTTCGTTTTACTCAAATGTGATTGGGTATAGCGGAGTGATCGCAGCGTTTTTTTTCAACAGCTTTTGGGCTGCGATATTGGGAATTTCTCTTGGTGTATGTTTCTACATTTGTCAGTTTAAGAAATTGAAATTGATTGCGGTTTCTGATGTGCAGGCACGTCAAAATCGAATCTGGGGCTGGAGTTTTTTTTTGGGAGTTTTATTACTTTGTATCGTTATTGGCTACTTGCGGAATTTTTGAAGGTGTAGACCGTACTTCATATTCGCTGGGCGACCTCGGCGAATATGACGTTGAAGCACCGCACTACCATTTTTCCGGAATGCGACCACAAAATATGTGGCCTCCTTCCAGGCTCAATCCGCCGTCAACCCCGCCACACGAGCCACCTTCGTAATCCGCTCGTAGTCCGCACGAATAAATCGTGCGAATTCCTGCGGCGTGGACGACACGGCCTCACCGCCCTGTGCGAGGAACTGTTCTTTGGTTTCGGGTGTGCCCAGCACTTTGACCACCGCCGTGTTGAGTTTGGCGATGATCGCGGGCGGTGTGCCCTTGGGCACCACCAGTCCGGCCCAGCTTGTCGAGTATTAGCCGGTCACGCCGGCCTCGGCGGCCGTGGGCACTTCGGGCAGTTGCGGCACGCGCTTGTCGCCGCCCACCGCCAGTGCCCGCAGGCGCCCCGCGCGCACATGCGGCAGCGGCGCGCCGATGGGGGCGAAGGTCCATTGCGATTCGTTGGCCACCACCGAGATGATGGATGCGCCGGCGCTCTTGTAGGGCACGTGCAGCGAACGCACGCCTGCAAGCGTGGTAAACAACACGCCCGCCAGATGCCTGACCGAGCCCACACCGGGTGAGGTCATCGCCAGCGCATCGAGTTTGGCCTTCATCAGCGCGATCAGTTCGAGCACGTCATTGGCAGCGAGCAGCACCATGCTAATCGTTATTGTTATCGTTATCGTTATCGTTATCGTTAAGTATTTGATTTTATTCATTATTTTAATTTCTTGGTTCGTGGCGATGTCGACTGGTTCAAACCTTGCGCCTGCGCCAGCAACCGATGCGGGCGCTTGCCGTGAATCAATATACAATATATATTGCGATTGCTCATGTTGGTTCATATTGAATCATGCAACAAATTTGACTATGGCTACCCTGCAACTTACCCAGGTTTACCTTGATCCAAACCAGAAAGCTGCTTTGAGCAAAAAGGCAAAAGCGGCGAAGATCGGTGTGTCGGAAGTCATACGCGATGCCGTTGATGCCTATCTCGCCGGTATCACCGTGGACGAACTGCGCTTGCTCGATAGCGCCAGCAAACAAGCTGCCGCTGAACTCGACGCCATGGCGCAACAGCTCAAGGCGACCAACGCCAAACTGGACAACGCCTTCCGAACCATCGCTGCCATGCAAGTCAAGGCGGCAGCGTGAGTCTCTTCACGGAAATTCTCGACCGGCTGTCGGGTATAGCTGCCGTGCGCGAACATCTGAACATGACGTCGCAGCGGGTGGAAAAACTTGCCGATTTGATGATCGATCACGAGCGGAGGCTGATTCGTTTGGAAGCGGGCGTGCCGACGCAAAAACCGGCGCCGCGAGTGCGAAAGTGATGGGCCAACCTGCCCAAGTTTTCAGGCGGGAATTTCCCCAAGTCTCCGAGCAAGTGTGGTGGCCGGGCGCGCAGAACGTATTGCGCTAAAACAAGCGGCGGTCGCTTCGTCTGAGTCAGTCCACCCGCAACCCGGCCACCCGCGCCAGCTTGGCAATCCGGTCGTAATCGGCCTTGATAAACTGCGCGAATTCTTCGGGCGTGCCGGGCCGGGGTTCTGCACCTTGGGTTATAAACTGTTCTTTCAGGTCGGGTGCATTCAGTGCCTTGATGGTGGCGGCGTTGAGCTTGGCGATGATCGCGGACGGCGTGCCTCGGGGCACGACTACGCCTGCCCAGCCGGCGGCGTAGTAACCGGGTAATCCGGCTTCGGCGGCAGTGGGCACATCGGGTAACGGGAGCGCGCGTTTTTCGCTCCCTACGGCCAATGCACGCAGGCGGCCGGCACGCACGTGTGGCAACGGCGCGCCGATGGAGGTGAACGTCCAGTGCGATTCACTGTATACCACCGACACCACCGATGGGCTGGCGGCTTTGTACGGCACGTGCAGCGAGCGCACGCCGGCCATGGTGGTGAACAGCAGCCCCGCCAGATGGCCTCCCGACGCCACGCCGGGCGAGGCCATGATGTAGTGATCTGGCTTCGATTTGAGCAGGGTAATCAATTCCTGCATCGTCTGCACCGGCAAGCTGACCGGCACCACCAGCAGGTTGTGGCTGACATCGGTAAGCGTTACTGGCATGAAATCTTTCAGCGCGTCATAGGGCATCTTTTTGTACACATGCGGTGCGATGGCCAGGCCCGGTAAGTTGCCGCGCGCAATGGTGTAGCCGTCGGGTGCGGCTTTGGCTGCGATGTCGGTACCCAGCATGCCGCCCGCGCCGGGGCGGCTGTCGACCACCACTTGCTGGCCCATGATGTCGCTTAACTTCGCGGTGAGAATGCGGCTGAATACGTCAGCGCTTGAACCGGGGCCGCCAGGCAGGATGTAGCGAATCGGGCGATTGGGGTAATCGCGCGCCGGATCGTTGGCTGCAGCTGCCACGCGCTTGTCTTGTGCAGTCGCCGCCGCGCAAGCGGCTATCAGAGGTACAACAGAGATATATTGTAAGTATTTGTTTTTATTGAATATATTTACCACTCCTATATCTCCTGTGGGCTGCTATTGACTCAATCCATAAGCCTTGGCCAGCAGTTCGTAAGATCGCATGCGGGGCGCCTGATCGTACGTCCATGTCACCACCACCAGCTCGTCCAGATTGAGCCGTTTGGCAAGCGCGTCCAGCCGCGTCTTCACCTGTTCCGCCGAACCCACGATGGCGTGATCCAAGAGTTTCTTTGAAAACGCCTGCTCGTCCGGCGTTAGCTTGCGTTGGCTCGCCTCTTCGGGCGAAGTTAGCGCCTGACGGATGCCGAATTCGCGTTCGATCAATGCGCGCTCGCGTGATTTGAACTGATACAGTGCTTCGGCTTCGGTGTCGGCGGCAAGCGCGAACACGCAGATCGTGCATTGCGGCTTGGGGTGAAGCGCGCTGGGCTTGTAGTTGTCGCGATACAGCGCCAGCGCGCGATCCACATCAAAGGCGTAACTGAAAAAATACGCAAAGGCATACGGCATGCCCAGATACGCCGCCAGTTGCGCGCCGTAGTCGGAACTGCCGAGTATCCACATCGCCGGCACAGTCGGCCCCGTGGGATGCGCGATCACGCGCGCGAACGGATGGCCGTCCGGCAGCGGCGAACACGACAGCCAGCATTGCAGTTCCTGGATCTGCCGCGGAAATTGGTCGTGCACGTCCTCGGGATGCGGATTGAGCGCCATCGAGGTCAGCCGGTCGGAACCCGGCGCACGGCCCACGCCCAGATCGACACGGCCGGGCGCAATCGCTTCGAGCACGCGAAACTGTTCTGCCACTTTGAGCGCGGAATAATGCGGCAGCATCACGCCTGCGCTGCCAATGCGGATGCGTGTGGTGGTGGCGCCGATGGCTGCCATCAAAACTTCTGGCGCGGTACCGACGATGTTGCCGGAGTTGTGATGCTCGCTGACCCAGTAGCGGTGATAGCCCAGCGTGTCGCAGTGTTGGGCAAGCGCCAGGGTTTCGCGAATGGCGACATCCTGGGTCTTGCCCTTGGCGGCGGTGGATTGATCAAGGACGGACAATCTCATGGCGATTCGGCTCTTGGCGTGGGTACGGGTGAATGCATCGGATGCGGGGCAATCTATTCCAACTGCGCGGGCGTGGCAAGCGTGTTTGCGTGATGGTGATTGTGTGGACGCGGTTGACGCCATCCACCCGCCGCGCGGATACTAGTCTTGAATTCGCGAGCACCCATCAACGACAGCATATGCTTCCATCCAGAGCTTCAATCGTCCTGCCATGCCGCGTGTTGGCTGTACTGTTGCCGACAGCGTGCGTCGCCACCGGGCACGCGCAGAATGTGCATGCTACGGACACTTACCCCACGAAACCGATCCGCCTCATCGTGCCGTTTCCGCCAGGCGGCAGCAACGATATCGTGGGCCGCCATATCGGGCAAAAACTCACCGCGCGGCTGGGCCAGCAGATCGTGATCGACAATCGCGCGGGCGCTGATGCCATTATAGGCACGCAGCTTGCTGCGGGCGCCGTGGCTGATGGTTATACCTTGTTGATGGCCTCGACCACGCACACCATGACACCCGCTACGCAGCGCAAACTGCCGTACGATGCGCTGACGTCGTTCACGCCGGTGGCACCGATTGGCACGGCGCCGTTGGCAATAGCCAGTTATCCACCTGCGCCCATGCAATCGCTGAAGGACTTGATCGCGCTCGCCAGAGCGAAACCAGGGCAAGTGCAATACGCCTCCTCCAGTACCGGGGGACTCACGCATTTTGCCGGGGAGTTATTCAACCTGATGGCGGTTGTGAAAATTGTCATCGTGCCTTACAAGGGCGGCGCACCGGCGATTACCGATGTTATCGCCGGCCACGTGCCAGTATTGATCAACACGCTGCCGCCGCTGTTGCCGCATGTGCGATCCGGCAGACTGAGGCTGCTGGGTGTGAGCAGCGCAAAACGTACCGCGGCATTGCCGGACGCGCCCACCGTCGCGGAGGCGGGCGTTCCCGGCTACGAAGCGGGCATCTGGTGGGGTATGCTGGCACCCGCGGGTCTGGCGCCGGGCATCACGACTAAAATCCACGCTGAAGTTGGCACGATCATACGCGAACCTGACAGCGTGAAATGGTTCGTCGCACAAGCCAGTGATCCCGCCACTGCGACGCCCGATGAATTCCGCAAACGGATCGCCGATGACATTGCCAAGTGGGGCCGGGTGGCGAAGGCGGCAGGTATGGGAACACAGTAGGTTACAGTAGGGTCGTCGTCCAATAGGCAACAGTACAACAGGAGATTCCCGTGGCAAGAATACCTCTGGCAAGCCGGGACAGTGTTCCCGATGATCAACGTGCGGCATTCGATGAACTCATCAAAGGCTACGGCGCGGTGCCGCGTTTCGGTCCCAGTTCGATCATGATTCACGTGCCGAAGGCGCACCAGATCATGAACGCGCTTAATCTGTATCTGCGCAATGAATCCACATTGCCGAAAAAGATTCAGGAACTGGCGATGCTGGTCGCTGCACGCGAAAACGATTGCCAGTACGTGTGGAATGCGCACGCGGGCAGTGCGCGTACGGCGGGCGTGCCCGATGCGTTGGTGGATGCACTGCGCGACCGCAAGGAACTGCCCAAAATGGCGGATGACGAAAAGGCGGTGGTACGATTCGCGCAGGAATTCTTCCGCAACCGGCGCGTGAGCCGCGGCGGTTTCCAGCTGGCGCTGGAGCAACTGGGCCGGCAGGGTGTGATCGAACTTGCGCTGATATTTGGCAACTACGCCAGCCTCGCACTGATGGTGAATTCGTTCGACTGCGATTTGCCGCCAGACCGCAAGGAAGCGATTCTCCCTGTGTAGTGGCGGCGCCGGTGCGTCTTTGCGCCTGGTCAAATGCCACCCATCATGCGCGGCAATTGCCTCAGAAATGTCCCAAAACGCGGGTACTTATCCACGCTTTCAATTGCCCGGAAAATGTGGAAGAATCGATCCAACTGAACATACCGTGGGGTCGTGATCGTGATAGACCGCGATGGGTACCGCCCCAATGTAGGCATTATTCTTTGCAACGCAAAGAACGAGGTTTTTTGGGGCAAAAGAGTGCGCGAGCACTCATGGCAGTTTCCGCAGGGCGGCATTAATCCGGGTGAATCGCCGGAGGCGGCCATGTACCGCGAACTACACGAAGAAGTGGGGCTGCGCGAGCAGCACGTGAAGATTCTCGGGCGCACGCGGGAGTGGTTGCGCTACGAAGTGCCTGACCGCTGGATACGCCGCGAGTGGCGCGGTAACTATCGCGGGCAAAAGCAGATCTGGTTTTTGTTGCGTCTGGTCGGGCGTGACTGCGATGTGTGTCTGCGCGCCACCGAAAAACCGGAGTTCGACGCGTGGCGCTGGAACGAGTACTGGGTGCCGACGGAATCCGTGGTGGAATTCAAACGCGATGTGTATCAAAAGGCGCTGGCCGAGTTGGTGCGCTTTCTGGAAAGCCACAACGATGCGCGCTCGCGGGGCATGCGCATGCGCCGCACGAGCGACAGACCCGGCGGCCTGCAGCGCGACACTGAACGGTCGCAATAGATATATACTATTGGTACCATTGATTTATTCTATTTGCGCGGGTCAGAAGGCAAGCGCAAAATCTCGGTGATTCATACACACTTTCCACAGTTAATTCCTCGCGCTGTACGGTTGTTCGCTATAGTGCCTCGTGCGTTTTTTGCGGGTTTCGATGTTTGATGTAAGTGTTTGTTTAACAAGGAGATTTTTATGCAACTCAAAGATTCTAAAACCCACGGCAATCTGAAAGCCGCCTTCGCCGGCGAATCCCAAGCCAATCGCCGTTATCTGTACTTCGCAGCGAAAGCCGACGTGGAAGGCCAGAACGACGTCGCGGCGCTGTTCCGCAGCACTGCCGAAGGTGAAACCGGCCACGCGCACGGTCACCTGGAGCACATGGAAACCATCGGCGATCCGGCCACCGGTCTGCCGATCGGCACTTCGCGCAATAACCTGAAAGCCGCCGTCGCGGGCGAGACCCACGAGTACACCGATAGGTACCCGGGTATGGCGAAAACCGCGCGTGAC
>SYEN01000019.1 GCA_005800795.1 Burkholderiales bacterium
GAATAGCCGGTGCCGAAATCGTCTATCGCGACACGCACGCCGATGGCCCGCAGTGCGGTGAGCGTAGCTGCCGTGCGCACGGCATCTTTCATGGCGGCAGTCTCGGTGATTTCCAGTTCCAGCAGGTGCGCGGGGACTTGCGCATCGGCCAATATCGCCGCTACCTGCGATACCAGCGCTGCATCCGCGAATTGATGCGCTGACAGGTTTACCGCCAGCGGCGGCGCCCAGCCGTGGCGGTCAAGCATGCCACGCAGCGCCTTCGCCGCCGCACGCAGCACCTGTTCACCAATCGGCGCAATCAGGCCGGTGGATTCCGCCAGGGCAATAAACAGATCGGGCCGCACCATGCCACGCGTGGCGTGGTTCCAGCGCAGTAATACCTCGGCACCGGCGATCTTTGTGCCACCGTCCGGCGACAAGGCCACCTTGGGTTGGAAGACGGGGTACAGATCACCGGCGGCTATGGCCTGCTTTAAATCACGCGCAAGGCTTTGGCGCTCGCGCGATGCCTCGGCCAACTGCGCCGAATAAAACAAGTAGTGCGCGCCATCGGCGGCGCGCGTTCCCGCCAAGGCCAATTCGGCCTGATTGAGCAATGTGCGCCCGTCCAGACAGTTTCCTTCGGAACGTGCGATGCCGATGCGCAATTGTGGCGACACGATATGCCCATCCCCCAGATCAAGCGCGCCAGCCGCTTCGAGCAACACCGCTTCCGCCAGCCGCGACACGCCGATGGCGTCGCAACCCAGCGTGTCGTTGATCAACGCGAAATGCTCGCCGCCGAAATGCGCGGCGAACTCGCGTGGCGCGGCGTGACGTAACTTTGCCGCGATGCGGCCGAGCAGGTCATCGCAGCGCTGCGGACCAACACTTGCCTGCAACGTGCTGAACTGCGCCAGCTCGATCAGCAGCAATGACACGCGGCGCGCGGTGTCACCGCGCACCCGTGCAAGGCCGTCGACATGCTCGATCAGCGCGGCCCGATTCGGCAGCCTTGTCAGCGGATCGTGCCGCGTCATGAAACGCGTACGTTCTTCAGCAATTTCATGGTCGCGCCGTTTCGATGCCGCGACGCGTTCGAGCAGGGCATTATGCGCGGCGATCAGTTCGCCCAGTTCATCACGCCGGTTTAATGTGACGCTGAACGCATCGGCGCGATCTGGCGAAACGCCGGCGGCCAGCGCGCTATCGCGCAATTGCAGCAGGGGGCGCAGCACCCAGCCGTGCAATACCAGCATGGTGCCTACGGTAACCACCAGCACGATCAAGGCAACCAAGCCGCCGATGCGCAAGAGGTATGAAACAAGACCGCTGGAGATGCCGCTGGAATCAATACGCACTGCTGCGATCGGGCTGCCCGGCGCGTCACTTTTCCAGGCCACCTCCAGTTTGGCGCCGTCCGGGCGGTTCGCGGTGGCTTCCGCCACGCGGCCGGCGCTGGCCGCAAATGCAGGCGGCGGCGTCGCGCCCACCGTGGTTACCCGTTCGCCATTTGGGAGATAGATTGCAATCGACTCGATGCCGTACATGCTCACCAGCGGGGCAAGGTCACGTGTAAGCAGGCCGCGGGTCTCCAGTCCGCGACTCAACAACAAGACCGGCTCAACGGTAAGTTGCGCGGCGTGCGTCAGCCGCGCAATCTCGGTGTCTTTAAACCGGGCCGCCGACGGTATCAGGATCGCGCTTTCCACTGCCAGAATCAGACCAAACACCACCAGCGTGATATGCCAGCACAAGCGGCATGAAAACAGATTGCGCGAGGCGAATCGCGTCGATAGCGTGCCCCTGTTCAGTCCTTGAGCGCGAGTCATGCGAGACGTTGATTAAAGCAACACGGTGCCGCGCCGCCGCCTACTTCGACGCCGCGCCTGCCAGCCCATCCAGCGCTTTACGCAAATTGCCCGCGACTGGCCCGCACTCTTTTGCGCCATGCCGATGGGTGAGGTATTGAGGATCGTTGTAGCCCAGCCACACCTGTCCGGCGGCGTCTTCCCAGGCCAGCGCTTTCAGCGGCAAGTCGATGCCTGCCGTCTGTGCGCACTCCATCAGCGGCGTGCCGCCCTGTGGGTTACCGAAGATCAGCAATTCCGTGGGCCGCAAAGTCTTGCCGATCTTTTGCGCGCCGGCGGCATGATCGATACGTGCAAAAATCGTCAGCCCGCGCTCCCTGGCCGCGGATTCAAACCGGGTGATGGTGTCTTTCACGCTGTGCGCGCTTTTAATTTCCACCATGCCGTCCGCGGCGTGTGACATGCTGGTAAAAAGCATCGTGACCACCGCAATACCGTTTGAAAGCTTCATGTAATTTTTCATACTTTTCTACCTTGGGTTGTCTTCGTTTTGTATTGCATGCTGATGCACGTCCTCAGCACCGGTCACAAGGCAAACGGGGCTTGCCGGGACTGGCGGACGTGCGCTGTTCGCGCACCGCCAGCACATAAAAGGCGAAGTAACCGGCAAACACGATGCCCGCCAGCAGCCAGCCCCAGTTTTTTGAGAACCAATGAATCCATGTACTCACGTCAATCATTTATCGCTCCTTCCCGGCGTGCTACCAGCGCAACAACCAAGGGCCTAGCGCCGCGCCTGCTGTGGCCGGTATCAGCATGCCCAGCAAATACCAGATGCCGATAAATGGTGCGGCCATTTCCGGGCAATACAACGCATAGGCCAGCGCGCCCAGCGCACCAGCCAGCAACCCCGCAGCAGCCCCCGCCTGAACGGGCCGTGTCGGGGCCAACCCACGCATTGTCCACAGCACCGCCACAAACGCGGGCAAGGACAGCGCAGCGATGTAAAACGGGCATACCTGCCACGAAATACCCAGTAGCAAACGGGGCCGGTTCTCCGGCACAGCAGTCAACAACACAGCCGCAGCCAGCAGCCACATCAACAGTATCGGTGCTGCCAGCAGCAGCGGCGCCCGCCCGCTGCGCGCACCCGGGCGCGACAAGCGCTGCGCGGTCACTAAGGCTCCTGCCAGCAATGCACCCGGAAACGCCAGTTTGATCCAAAACATGGGCAACAGTACGGCCTGCGCCATGTCACGCCGGAAACCCAGCCAAAGCACCATCAGCAGTAAGGTGACGCACATGCTGCAGCCCAGCGCGTAAGCGTAGCGGCGTTGCGCCGCGTGAGCATCAACGGCGGGTACGCCCCGTGACAGTATCTGGATCAGTTGCGCGGTTTTCATGCGTTACGCCGGATCAACAACGCCAGCTTCTTTAACCCGCGATGTACCGCTACCTTGACAGCGGATTCAGACAGGCCGGTGCGTTGCGCCGTTTCGGCCACGGAGTATCCTTCAAGCTTCATGTATTGAATCGGCAGCCGCTGGCCATCAGGCAGCTGCGCCAGCAAGCTCGCCAGATCGCGCCGTGCGTCACCTTCCTCGTGTTCTGGCGCGCTGAATAAAGCAGCCTCATCCTCCGGCACATCGTCCAGCGTTTGATGCAGCGCGCCGCGCGTGGCGTGCCGCCGAAGCATGTCCACCATTTTGTAGCGGACGATGGCGTATACCCACGCCGTCAACGGCTGCGACGGGTCATAGGTGTGGCGCTGATTATGTAGGGCGAGCAAAGTTTCCTGCGCCAGATCCTCGACGTCGTCGGGAAAACGCGTGAGCCGTCTTCTCAGAAAAGCACGTAAAAACCCGCTTAACTCCGTTAAAAATTGCTGATAGGCCGCGTCGTCGCCTGACAATCCGCGGCACAGCGCATCCCGCAACCGGCTTTCGCTTGCGTTCATGCAGTCTCTAAGGGGAATTCGCCCGGTGGGGCCGTTTGGTTACAGGCGGCAGGAAATTTTTTCACGGCGCATTGTGCCCCAGCTGTAACCTTTCGCCAACGCGCGGCGAACTACGGGATATCGGGCCAAAGTATTGTGGAAACGCCCGCCCATCCGCGCACAGACTCGAAAGAATCCAGAAACATGTCAAAAACCCAAAGAACTCCTGGTTGCGGATCGTGACCGCGCGCCCTGCATTTCACGATCACTGCACGTCTGCAGGGCTTGCTGCTGCAAGCTCGCTGCGGGTTTCGCCAGATGCCGCGCTGCTTGACCGGTTGTGGCGGCAAGCGCATGAGGCTCGCGAGGAACCCGTTCTCGATACTGCCGCATTGGCCGGGTTTGCGCCCGAAAAACGCGCCGCCGTAGTCCTGTATCCGCACGCAGCGGCACGCTGGGCCTGGTTCGCAAATGGTGCGGCGGCGCTTGACTGGGGACAGGATCACCGCCGGGCGCACGTCGGTAGTGGTACTGCACACAGCACCGGCGTACTGATTACACGGCTGGGCGGCGCGGTTCAGTGGCAGCCGCTGGATGCCGTCAGCCATGCCTTTCTGAGCCTTTTTTCCGATGGCGGAATCATGGCGCAAGCCGAGGCGGCAGCACGCGCGGCCAGCGCTGATACAGACAACGCCCGCATCGCGCAATTGGCGGTTACGCTGGCGGCGGCTGGCGCGTTCAGCCGCATGAGTGTAACGCGCATGGCGCGCAGGACGCGTATGGCGTTACCCAGGAGGTGGAATTTTTCAGTTAATAAAATTCATTTAAAAACAATTACTTAGAAAGCATTCGCGATTTTGCTCTGGCGCTGGTAGTGTCCTGCGAGCGGCTGCGACCGAGTAAAATAGATGGAATACGTACGAACGTGCGCTGCCGCCTGTGCAAAGCGGGCCACGATAACAAGTCATTGGAGATGTATCCATGCATGCCACGCTGCCGCTAATGGAAGTCAGCGAATTCCCCGCGATACGCCGCAACCGGCTCGACACCTTGCAGGTCAATCTGGGTTACAAGTGCAATCAAAGCTGTTTGCATTGCCACGTCAATGCCGGCCCCACGCGTACGGAAATGATGAGCCGCGAAACGGTGTTCGAGGTGATTGCCTTCTTGAAGGCGGCTGGAATTGCGACCTTGGATCTCACGGGTGGCGCGCCGGAACTGAATCCGTATTTCCGGCTGCTGGTGAAAGCCGCCAGCGACATCGGTGTGCGGGTGATGGATCGCTGCAATCTGACGATTCTGCACGAGCCGGGGCAGGAGGATTTGGCGGATTTTTTGTGTGAGCACGCGGTCCATATCGTCGCGTCGCTGCCGTGTTATCTCGAAGAGAACGTCGACAAGCAGCGCGGCAAGGGCGTGTTCGATGGCAGCATGCGCGCGCTGAAAATGCTGAACGACAAAGGCTACGGCAAGCCGGGGTCACCGCTGAACCTTAATCTCGTCTACAACCCGCAAGGCCCTGTGCTGCCGCCGGCGCAAGGGCCGTTGCAGAGCGATTACCGAAAGCATTTGCAGACCCATTTCGGCATTGAATTTACCGAGCTCTACGTGCTGACCAACATGCCGATACAGCGTTTTGGCAGCACGTTGATTTCCAAGGGCCAGTTCGCGCATTACATGGACCTGCTGAAAAATTCGTATCAGCCGGCGAATCTGGAATCGGTAATGTGCCGTTCGCTGCTGTCGGTGGATTACAAGGGCTACGTCTATGACTGTGATTTCAATCAGATGCTTGGCTTGCCGATGGCGTGGAAGAATAGGCAGCGCACGCATCTTCGCGAGTTGATGGGCGCCAATATCACAAACAATCCCATCGTGGTGAAAGATCATTGTTACGGCTGCACCGCCGGACAAGGGTCGAGCTGCGGCGGGGCGCTGGCGGCGTGAGCAATCGATGAACGACGCACCGGCGGCTCGATGAGCGACAGCCACGAAAGCCAACGGCCCGGACGTTCCTGCCCGTTGCATTACCGATACGCCCTGGCTGATTTTGCGCGAGCGCCTGATTTCACTGCACCTACGCTGTATGTCATTGGCGGGCTCTACGGTAACGTGCCCGCGCTGGAAGCGATATTCGAACTTGCTGCAAGCGAACCCACGCCAGTGACATTCGCTTTCAACGGCGATTTCAACTGGTTCAATGTCGACGGCGTAACGTTTCAAACCATAAACACTGCAGTGCTGCGCCATCACGCGATTCGCGGCAACGTCGAAACCGAACTCGCGGACGATGACGACAGTGCCGGGTGCGGCTGCGCGTATCCCGATTACGTAGATGACGCTGCCGTGGCGCGCTCCAACGACATTATGGCGCGGCTGCGTAGCACCGCACGGCAGCACACGGATTTGCGCGCAAGGCTCGGCGCGCTACCCATGCATCGGGTCGCCGAGGTTGGCGGCTTGCGCGTGGCGATTGTTCATGGCGATCTGCAATCGCTGGCTGGCTGGTCGCTGGCGGAAGAGTTTTTGGAGCAGCATGCTGTAAAAAATAGTGTTATAAAACAATTACTTATGTCGAAGTGCTCGGTCGTTGCCAGCAGCCATACGTGCCTGCCAGTGGCGCTGTCGCTGCGCACCGCTGCCGGTAACCGCATGGTGTTCAACAACGGCGCGGCAGGCATGCCAAACTTTCGCGGCATGCATTTTGGCGTGATTACGCGCATCGCCGTCTCGCCGGCGCCGGCAGCCGCCAGACCACTCTACGGCGCGCGCACTGGTGACATTCACATAGATGCCATGCCCGTGCATTATGATCATGCACGCTGGCAGCGCGAGTTTCTGGCCAACTGGCCGGTGGGCAGCGCCGCGCACCAGTCGTATTTTCAACGTATCACGCATGGCCCGGATTATGCTGTCACGCAGGCCAATCGTCTGAGCGGTCGTAGTGCAGGTTATCGCCCGGGTGTAAGCATTGGTGTTGCCGCACGACTCACTGCCGTAGCCTGAACCGTCGTCTGAAATATCACCGGGAAGCCCCATGAACAAAAGCAAGCTGCTGGTGTTTGCGCTGATCGCCGCTGCGATTGCGGCGTTTTTCATTTTTGACCTGAAGCAGTATTTCAGTCTCGATTACTTCAAATCGCAGCGCGAGGTGATCGATGCCTATGTTGCTGGCAAGCCGTTGCAGGCGGGGCTGATTTTCTTCGTGATTTACGTAGTGGTCACTGGCCTGTCGCTGCCGGGTGCTGCGATCATGACGCTGGTGGGCGGCGCAGTGTTTGGGCTGTTGTGGGGCACGGTGCTGGTGTCGTTTGCGTCGAGCATGGGGGCTACGCTGGCGTTTCTCGCGTCGCGCTTCTTGTTGCGTGACTGGGTGCAAGGCAAGTTCGGCGACAAGCTAAAACCCATCAACGATGGCGTGGCGAAAGAAGGCGCGTTTTATCTGTTTGCGCTGCGGCTGGTACCGGCGTTTCCCTTCTTTGCCGTCAATCTGCTGATGGGTCTGACCAAGATTAAAACGCTGACCTACTATTGGGTGAGTCAGCTTGGCATGCTGGCGGGCACCATTGTGTTTGTTTATGCCGGCACGCAGTTGGGCGCCTTCAAGATCGGTGCAGGCTTGATTTTCGCCTTTGTGCTGCTCGGCATTTTTCCGCTGATCGCGAAAAAATTCCTCGATGCGTTGAAAGCCAAAAAAGTCTACGCCAGGTGGCAGCGCCCGGCGTCGTATGAGCGCAACGTGGTGGTGATCGGCGGCGGCTCGGCGGGGCTGGTGACGTCATACATTGCTGCGGCGGTGAAAGCCAAAGTGACGCTGATCGAGCGTCACCACATGGGCGGCGATTGTTTGAACACCGGGTGCGTGCCGTCGAAAGCGCTGATCCGTTCGGCCAAGCTGCTGTCGCACGTAAAACGCTCGAAGGAATTCGGCATCCGCTCCGCCAGTGCGGAATTTGATTTCGCCGAAGTGATGGAGCGCGTGCAAAAAATCATCAAGGACATTGAGCCGCATGATTCGGTGGCGCGCTACACGGGCCTGGGTGTGGAGTGCATAAAAGGCGAAGCGAAAATACTTTCACCGTGGGAGGTGAAAGTCAGGGACAAAACGTACACCACCAAAAACATCGTCATCGCGGCCGGCGCGCGGCCCTTTGTTCCACCGATTCCCGGGTTGGCCGAAGCCAATCCACTAACTTCAGACAATGTATGGAACCTGCGCAAGCTGCCCAAGCGGCTGGTGGTGCTGGGCGGCGGGCCGATTGGCAGTGAACTCACGCAGTGCTTCGCCCGATTTGGCTCTGAAGTCACTCAGGTCGAAATGCTGCCACGCATCCTGATCCGCGAGGACCCGGAAGTTTCCGCGCTGGTGACGAAACGTTTCGAGGCCGAAGGCATCAGCGTGCTCACCAACCATAAGGCCAAGCAGGTGATCGCAGAAAACGGCGAAAAATTCCTCGTCGTTGAAAACGATGGTGTGGAAAAACGCATCGCCTTCGACGAAATCCTCTGTGCTGTCGGTCGCGTGGCAAATCTCACTGGTTATGGCCTTGAAGAACTTGGTATTCCCGCGCAGCGCGTGGTCGACGTCAACGAATATCTCGAAACCATTTACCCGAATATTTTTGCGTGCGGCGATGTAGCCGGCCCCTACCAGTTTACCCACACCGCTGCGCACATGGCGTGGTATTGCGCGGTGAATGCGTTGTTTGGGGATTTCAAGAAGTTCAAGGTCGATTATTCGGTCGTGCCGTGGTGCACCTTCACCGACCCCGAAGTGGCGCGTGTCGGCATCAACGAGACGGAGGCTAAGGAGAAAGGCATCCCGCACGAGGTTTACACCTACGGTATCGACGATCTGGATCGCGCCATCGCGGACGGTGAAGCGCATGGCTTGGTGAAAGTGATCACGCCGCCCGGTAGGGACAAGATTCTTGGCGTCACCATCGCCGGGGAACACGCAGGCGATTTGCTGGTCGAATATGTCGCGGCGATGAAACACGGGTTTGGCTTGAACAAAATACTCGGCACCATGCACATCTACCCAACGCTGGGCGAAGCGAACAAATACGCGGCGGGTGTGTGGAAGAAGGCACAGACCACCGAGCAACAGTTGCGTTTCGTGACGGCGTTCAACCAATGGCGGCTTGGTGCGGGTGGTGTCGGTGCTGTAATGAGTGCGGCGTTCGGCCTGTTGGGGCAGGGCACCAAAGCGGCGCCACAGCCGGAACATCATTAATTTTTCATAAAATCCAATAAGGAAATTATGTATATCAAACAAATACTTACGATATTTTCCCTGTGGCTGTTTACAGCAGCTGCGGCGTTCGCCCAGTTCGATCAAAGCCACGCGCAATGGACCGCCTTGCTGAAAAAACACGTGGTGGTGCTCGAAGCCGGCAAGGCGTCGCAAATGCGCTACGCCGGCATGGCCGCCGACCGCGCGCAATTGAAAACCTATATCGATGCGCTGGCGGCGGTGAGCGAAGCCGACTTCAAGAGCTGGAACAAAAATCAGCAACTCGCGTTTTTGATCAACGCCTACAACGCCAACATGATTGAGAAAATTCTGCTGCGCTACCCCAACATCAAATCGGTGTGGGATTTCGGCAAGCTGATCGGCAACCCGTTCAGGGACAACTTCATCAACCTGTTTGGCCGCAAGATGACGCTCGACAACATCGAGCATGACACCATCCGCGCAGCGGGCGTCTACGACGATCCGCGCATCCACTTCGCGGTGAACTGCGCCTCCATCGGCTGCCCGATGCTGCGTGAGGAGGCGTATGTGGGTGATCGCGTCGACGCGCAACTGGAAGAACAAACCGTGCGTTTTATGTCCGACCGCTCGCGCAACCGCGCTGCCGCCGACGGTAAGCTGGAAGTGTCGAAACTGTTTGATTCCTCGCCGTGGTACGGCAACGATTTTCGCAAGGGCCACAAAGGCTTCAAAACGCTGGAAAGCCTGTTCGCCAAGTACGCGAATCTGCTCACTGACAACGCTGCGCATCAGCAGTTGATCCGCGACGGCAAGGCTGCGATTTCGCATCTTGAGTATGACTGGGGCTTGAACGACGCCAGGCGCTAGATCGGATATTCGTGCAATCCGCGTGAGCCATACCCTCAAGCTGGCGCGTTTGCTGGAAGTCTTGCGCGCCGGCGAAGCGCTCGCCGCGGACGTTGCGCTGCGGCAAGCACAACTGGCCCGCGTGAACTGGATGGCGCGTGCCCTGCAGAAGCAGGCCGCACAGGAGCGGGGTCATGCCGCGATGGCGTCTGCTGCGCTCACGCTGACCGGCATGCGGCGCGCCCAAAAAAGCATGGACGGCGTGACGGCCCCACTACGTGCACGCATCGAGCACGATCTTGAAACGGGCAACCTGGCCGCTTCGCTTTTGGGACTGCAAGGCGTGGTGGAGCATCTGGGTGAAGCGTTGCTGGAGTCAATGGGCCGTTATGAGCACCCCGCTGGCGTGATCCTGCATGCGCTGCGCGTCAAAGTGCTGGCGCAAGAGCGCGGACACCTGTTGTTGGGCGCGCGCTGCCTGCAGGCGCTGGCATCATTCGGCAGGGACGAGGAGCCGGAACTATTGGACCAATACCGGGCGCTGGGCCGCGACGCTGCCATTCGAGTGGCCACGTTGCTTGACGATGCCCGGCTCGATGCCAACGTGTTCTGGCGCAACGTGGATGAGCGCTTGACCCACTGGCAGAGCCCGTCCTGCGACCGGCAAGTTCAAACGCCGAACGCGTGATCTCCCTCATTATTCCCACGCTCAACGAAGAGCGCGCACTGCCTCAAACGCTCGCGTGCGTCGCCCGGCAAGACACGGCGCACGAAATCATCGTCGCCGACGGTGGCAGCAGCGACGGTACGGAAGCTGTCGCGCGCAACGCCGGTGCCGGGGTGCAATTCATCCGCTCGCCACGCGGACGCGGCCCACAGATGAATGCGGGCGCGCGTCTGGCGCGCGGCGACTGGCTGTTATTTTTACACGCCGACACGCTGCTGCCGCCGGGCGCACTCGCTGCCATCGAAGGGCTTCCGTCCACCGTTGATGCCGGTTGTTTTCATCAGGCATTCAGTCACGACCACCTGCTGCTGCGCGCGGTATCACGGCTGCACAACTGGCGCTGCAAACGCACGCGCATCATGTATGGCGATCAGGCGGTGTTCGTGCGGCGCAGCGTGTTTGAGGTGCTGGGCGGATTTCCTGCAGGTGATCTGGAGGATGTGAAACTATCCGAACGGTTGCGCGCCCGGCGCACACCGGTTCTGCTGCCGGCGGTGGTGGTGACCGACGCGCGCAAGTTTCTGGCGCACGGCATTGTGCGCAGTACCTTGCGCATCGTGCTGATTTTACTGTGCCACCGCTACCGGCTGCCGCTCGCGGGGCGGCGTTTTTTCGAGGCGGTGCGATGAACGCAGTCCGCTTTGCCTTATGATTCCGGCTTGACATGCCACACCGCGATTCACCGTGCTCTCCATCATCATCCCTTGTCTGAACGAAGCGGCCGGCATCGCTGAGGCGCTGGGGGCGCTGGCACCGCTGCGTGCGCGCGGGGCGGAGGTGGTGGTGGTGGACGGCGGCAGCAGCGACCACACCATCGAGTTGGCACGCCCGCTGGCCGATCAGGTGGTCACTGCCACGCGCGGCCGTGCCATGCAGATGAACGCGGGCGCGGCACAGGCACGCGGCGACGTGCTGCTGTTCCTGCATGCCGATTGCCGGCTGCCTGCGCGCGCGGATGATCTCATCATCGATGGCTTAAATCGTGCACAAAAAACCTGGGGCCGCTTTGATGTGACGCTCACCGGCAGCCATCCGCTGTTGCACGTGATTGCTGCGATGATGAACCTGCGCTCGCGTGTGACCAGCGTGTCCACCGGCGATCAGGGGCTGTTCATCACGCGTTCGCTGTTCGAGGCTGTTGGCCGCTTTCCGCAGATTGTACTGATGGAAGACGTGGCGCTGACCAAACATTTGAAGCACTACGGCGCGCCGCTCAAGCTGAGGCATCACATGACGGTGTCGGGGCGGCGCTGGGAAAAACACGGCGTATTGCGCACGATGCTGCTGATGTGGCGCCTGCGCTTGCAATACTGGCTGGGCACAGACCCCGGCAAGCTCGCCCGCGCGTATCAACCGCACCGGCAGTGAGATATTCATGAGCGACACCACCTGCGAGGCACTGACCATCGTGTTTGCCAAGGCGCCGCGCGAGGGGGAGGTCAAAACGCGCCTGATTCCGCACTTGGGTGCGGCGGGCGCAGCGGCGCTGCATCGCAAGCTGGTGCAGCAGACGCTGGCCATCGCAGTGGATGCCGGTCTCGGCCCGGTGGAACTGCACGCAGCCCCCGACACGACCGACGCTTTTCTGCAGGCTGGCGCACGGCGCCACGGCATGGCGCTGTTGCCGCAGCACGGGGCCGATCTGGGCGCGCGTATGTGCAAGGCCTTCAACGAAGGGCTTGCGCGCCATTCGCGCGTTATCCTTATCGGCACCGATTGCCCGGTACTTACGCTACAACATCTGCGCGATGCGTGTGCGGCGCTCGATGACCGTAACGATGCCGTGCTGATCCCGGCGGAAGACGGCGGTTATGCGCTGATCGGCCTGACGCGCTGTGACGCGCGGCTATTTGAGGCCATCGCATGGGGCGGCGACACCGTGCTTGCCGCCACGCGCGAACGGTTGCGCCAGCTTCAATGGCGTTGGCACGAGTTGGAAACACTGTGGGATATCGACCGTCCGGAAGATTATCGCCGCTGGGTGGAGCTGATAATTTGCAATGAAAACAAATACTTGGCGTAAGGCATCCGCAGCGGCGCTGGTGCTGTCGTGCGTCGCTGCCGTGGCGTGGGGCCAGTCGGAAACGCTGATCGCCGCAGCATTTTCCACGCTGAAAGCAGGCATGCCGCTGCCGGAAAATTGGAAGCCACTCGGTGTGTCGAGCAGCACGCCGCGCACGCGCTACACACTGGTGGCCGACGGCGGTTTAACGGTGATGAAGGCCGACGCGAACGCCTCTGCGTCGGGCTTGAGCCGCGACATCCGCGTGAATCTTGCCGAATATCCGGTGCTCAAATGGCGCTGGAAAATTTCGAGCCTGCTCAAGAACAGCGACGTCACTACCAAAGACGGCGACGATTTTCCCGCGCGCGTGTATGTGATGTTTGACTATCCGCTGGAGAAACTGTCGTTTGGTGATCGCACCAAGCTGCGCTTGGCGCGCGCGCTGCATGATCCGAATCTGCCCGCCGCGACAATTTGTTATGTGTGGGACACCAAGTCGCCGGTGGGTACGCTCGTGCCCAGCGCCTACACGAATTTGATGCGCATGGTCGTCGTCGAAAGCGGCGGCGCACGCGTTAACCGCTGGCTTGAAATGGAGCGCGATGTCGCGGCTGATTTCAAAGCGGCGTTCGGGGAGGAAGCCCCGCCGGTTTCAGCGGTTGCCATTGCAACCGATACCGACAACACCGGCGAGTCGGCCACGGCGTTTTTTGGTGATATTTCGTTTAATAAACAGAAAGTTAGCAAATAGGGGGGCGGGCAGGGGAACCTGTATCAGGAAATCGCGGTTGCCTTTTCCCGGCACATGGGGAAAAATATGCCCCTCTTTTCGTCCCAAAAGTCTTGAAAATCAGTACCTTAGGCCATAGCTACCCTTGGCTTGCGAAATCCGTTTTCATTTCTCCGAAGCCCGTTGCTGGCGCAGCTGTTTTAATCGACCCTGGCTTGTTCGTGACCCTTTGATTTACTGATTCTCTGATTCTTTTCCGTACGCTCCTGCATGTCTGATCTCTCACAAGTCGCTGCGCTTAAAAACTCCGCCGCGTCGCAATTGCCAGTCTCCTGGTATTTCGATCCCGGCATCCATGCCATCGAAAAACGTCTGCTGTTTGACGCCGGTGTGAACTACGTTGGCCACGAACTGCTGACGCCGGAGGCTGGCGACTTTCACGCGCTCACGTGGGCGGGAGACGCCCGGGCGCTGGTGCGCAACAGCGACGGGGTATCGTTGCTCAGTAACATCTGCCGCCACCGACAGGCGGTGATGCTGCGCGGTCGCGGTAACGTCAAACAAATTGTTTGTCCGCTGCACCGCTGGACTTACGCGCTGGACGGAAAGCTGATGGGCGCGCCGCAGTTTCCCGGCAATCCGTGTCTGGACCTCGCGCAAACGCCGCTGAGCCAATGGAACGGTCTGCTGTTTGCCGGCCCGCGCAACATCGCCGCCGACCTTGCCGCGTTGGGTGTGGCGCGCAATCTGGATTTCAGCGGTTTCATGTTCGATCGCGTGGAAATCGAGGAATACGCCTGCAACTGGAAAACCTTCATCGAGGTTTATCTCGAGGATTATCACGTCGAACCGTTCCATCCGGGGCTGGCGGGCTTTGTCAACGTGGCCGACCTCAAATGGGAATTCGGTGCCTGGTACAGTGTGCAAACCTGCGGTGTGAAGCACGGCCTTGCGCGGCCCGGCAGTGATGTGTATCGCCGCTGGCACGACCAGGTCAACCGCCAGGCCGAAGGCAAAACGCCCGTGCATGGCGCGATCTGGCTCACCTATTTTCCCGGGTTGATGGTCGAGTGGTACCCGCACGTGCTGGTGGTGAGCCACATCATCCCGCGAGGGCCGGAAGCCTGCACCAATGTGATCGAGTTTTATTACCCTGAAGACATCGTGCTGTTCGAGCGCGAGTTTATTGAAGCGGAGCAGGCTGCTTACCGCGAAACCGCCATCGAAGACCGCGAAATCTGCGAACGCATGACTGCGGGCCGGCGTGCGCTGTATCAGCAGGGCATCACGGATGCGGGCCCTTACCAGTCACCGCTCGAAGATGGCATGCGGCATTTTCATGAGTTTTTGTGGCGGGAGATCGGGCCGCAATCAAGGCTTGATCACGGGTGTGAGAGCGGGTGCTGACGGGGGCTGTGGCACCGATTGCGCGTCATACCAAATCATGCCGATGGCCTCGTGCATGAATGTCGAACTCGAATACAGACTGGCGAGGCTCGGTAAAAAGCTTCGCCACGTGTGCCGCGTTCCACCGCGAAAGGCGGTACCGGCCGGCAGTACCTGAAACCCCGCGCGCTCAAAAATTCGCTTCGACCGGGCCATGTGCGTGGCGTGTGTGACCAGCACAATGGTACGCACGCCGTTGGGCGCAAGCAGTTGCATGCTGAGCGTCGCATTTTGCAGCGTATTGCGTGCGTGCTCCTCGCTCCAGCGCACGGGCACGGAAAATTCAGTTTCCAGTGTCTGCTTCATAAACTTTGCCACGGAATTTTCGCCACCCGCCCGTCCCGGCCCGCCCGTTACCAGCAGCGGCAATCCCGTGCACCGGTGCAAGTGTGCTGCCAACCGCACCCGCTCCAAAGAGTTGCTGCTGACGGTGTCGCCGCCAAAATCCGGCGTGCCGTAGTAAATGCCGCTGCCCAGCACCACAATGGCCTGTGCACCTTTCATCTGCTCCACCGGCGTATGGGCATTGCGTTCGAGCAGCCCCATCAGCGTGCCGCTCACGCCATGAAGCGACAGTAACCACAGCACCGTAAACGCTCCGCCGAGCAGCCAGCGGCCCAGGCGCGGTCTGCGCTTGAGAAGCAAAAATCCCACGACACCCACAATGAGACAGTTTAGCGGCGGCAGCAGAAAGAACTCGATCATCTTGTGACTGATCATGACGGCATTTTGAGTTGTGCGACAGCACCAAAATTAATCAATAAAAACAATTGGTTACAATAAGGCTCTGCGGGCCGCCCGAATGCTGCAATGGTGATTTAGATCAGATCGCTTTGCAAAGGAAATCTTTTCGATTACCTTTGAATCCCCGCGCAACCACCCCGCAGGTCATTCGATGAGTTTCACCACGCTGATTGCCGTAGCTGATCTTGCCGCGCATGTGCAGGACGCCAACTGGGTCATCTGCGATTGCCGCCATGACCTCGCCAACTACGAAGCAGGCCGCCGCGCGTATGCCGCAGGGCATTTGGCGGGCGCGCGGTTTTTGCATCTGGATGAGGATTTGTCTGGCCCCAAAACCGGGGTCAATGGCCGTCATCCGTTGCCGCATCCGATCACGTTCACACTGCGGCTGGCCGCGCTGGGCATCGACAACAACACACAGGTGATCGGCTATGACGCCATGGGCGGCGTGTTCGCCTCGCGCCTGTGGTGGATGCTGCGTTGGGTGGGGCATCGCAACGTAGCCGTGCTCGATGGCGGTATCGATGCCTGGGTGAAGGCGGGGCATCCGCTTGCCACCGAGCCACCGGTGGTGAAGCCGGCACGCTTTAATCCCAACCCGAGTCCGCAACTGGCCGTGGGCGCGAACGACGTTGCCGCGAATCTGGATCACAAAAAATTGCAGATTGTCGATGCACGCAGCCCCGACCGTTTTCGCGGCGAAAATGAAACACTCGATCCGGTGGCCGGTCACATCCCGGGTGCGGCGAATCGATTTTTCAAGGATAACCTTGCCGCCGATGGCAGCTTCAAACCGGCAGCCACACTCCAGCAGGAATTCGCCGCACTGCTCGGCGCGCGTACACCGAAAGACATCGTGCATCAATGCGGCTCGGGTGTTACCGCCTGCCACAATCTGCTGGCGATGGAAGCGGCGGGGCTGGGCGGCTCGCGGTTGTTTCCCGGCTCGTGGAGCGAATGGGTGAGCGACCGCAAGCGGCCGGCGGCGGTGGGCAACCCTTAGTGCTGTGGTGTAGCGAGCCATGCGCGCATTGGCCGCCGACGCGATTCTCCTGATTCATTTTCTGTTCGTGCTGTTTATCGTTGGGGGGCTTGCGCTGACATGGATCGGCGCGTGGCGCGGCTGGCGCTGGGTGCGCAGCTACGCGTTTCGATTTGCCCATCTGGCGGCGATTGTTTTTGTCGCGTGTGAAGCGCTGATCGGCATGGCCTGTCCGCTGACCATTTGGGAAGACGCCCTGCGAGGTGTGGCGAACGAAAAAAGTTTCATCGCGCGCTGGGTTCACTGGTTCATGTTTTACAGCGCACCGGAATGGGTATTCACCGTGCTGTATGTCGGCTTCGCGTTGATCGTCGCGGCGACGTTTTGGTTTGTGCCGCCAAAAAAACGTAATTAAAACAAATACTTATGATTTCTTGCGTGGGTGGCTAACGGCCAGCCGCCGCCACTGGCTCGGGCGTGCCGCACCTTAGGAATTGCCCGTGTCCCTTGCGTGGTGCGGGCTCACCATCACGCGCCACTACCACGCCGCGCGAGATCGTGATGACTGGCCAGCCGCGCACGGTAATGCCTTCGTACGGCGTGTAATCGACGTTGTGATGCAGCATGGCATTGCTGATACGTACTTCACGTTGCGCATCCCAGATGGCGATATCCGCGTCGGCGCCAATAGCAATGGTGCCCTTGCGCGGATACAGGCCATAGCAGCGCGCGGGGTCGGTCGCGGTCAGCGCGACAAACCGGTTGAGCGAAATACGCCCGCCGTTGACGCCGCCGGAAAACAACAGCGGCAGGCGCGTCTCGATGCCCGGTATGCCGTTGGGGATGTGGCGAAACGGCACGGCCTTGCCACCGGGTTTTTTTCCCGCCGGATCGTCATAGCGAAACGGCGCGTGATCGCTGGAAAACACGGTGAACAAACCTTCCGCCAGCGCGTTCCACACCACTTCTTGATTCGCGGCGTCGCGCGGCGGCGGGCTGCACACACATTTGGCGCCTTCGTAACCTGCGCCTCCAAGATCATCTTCTGTAAGGTAGAGATACTGTGGGCAAGTTTCAGCCAACACGCGCAAACCGCGCCCGCGCGCCCAGCGTATCTGCTCGATGGCCTCCGCGCCCGACACATGCACGATCAGCACCGGCACGTCCACCAGCTCCGCCATGCTGATGGCGCGGTGCGTGGCTTCGCGTTCCACCACCGGCGGGCGTGATTGGGCGTGATAGCGCGGCGCGGTGTGACCGGCGCGCTCCAACTGCTCGGTGAGCCACGCAATGCAATCGGAATTCTCGGCGTGGATCATGGTCAGCGCGCCTTCGCGCCGCGTCAGCGCCAGCACCTCCAGCACCTCGCGATCGTTCAGTTTCAGATCGTCGTAGGTCATGTAAATCTTGAACGAAGTGTAGCCCTGACGGATCAGCTCCGGCAGTTCCTCGCGCAGTACGGTTTCGTTTGGGTCGCTGACAATCAAATGAAACGCGTAATCGATCAGCGCCTTGCCGGCGGCGCGCGTGTGGTAATCCTCCACTGCGGCCATCAGCGATTGCCCCTTTTGCTGCGCGGCGAACGGAATCACCGTGGTGGTGCCGCCGCACGCCGCCGAGCGCGTGCCACTTTCAAAATCGTCCGCCATGCGCAGACCATCGGGCATGGGCTGGTCAAGGTGGCAATGCGCGTCAACGCCGCCCGGCAGCACCAGTTTTCCCGTGGCGTCGATTTCTGTGGTGGCCGTGCCCTCGATGTGCGCGGCGAGCGCGGTGATGCGCCCGTTGGCGATGCCGACATCGCATTGCATGGTGTCGGCGGCAGTGGCTACCGTGCCGTTACGCAGGATCAGATCGTAGGCTGCCATTATTGAGCCTTCGCAGGTTTAGTGAACCTCGTCAAACAATCGTCCCCACCCCTTGACCACCGAAGGCTGCACGCCGGCAATACGCAGCGACTGCCACAGCGCAGTGCTCACCGTGTCGTACACCGGTATCCCGTGGCGGCGCTCCCACTCCGGCACGAGGTGTGCGGCATTGAGGTTCGTGCAGAAGGTGGAAATCGCCTGCGGGCGCGCGGCGGCAACTTCAGCGACCATACTGTCAAGCAGCGCGCCTGTGACTTCGGAAAACGAAAAGTTATCGCGCAGTTTCAAGTGCCGTTCGGCTATGCAGTCGAAGCCTGCATTGCGGTAGGTGCCGATAACACGAGCTTGCACATCGTCGAGATACGGCGTCACCAACGCCATGCGCTTTGCACCCGTAAGGCGCAGCGCTTCGTTCAACGCCAGCGTCGAGGTGGTGGCGGGAATACCTGTCGCCTCGGTAATGCGGCGGCACAGACGTTCGTCGGCATCAAAGCCCAGCCAGCCGCCGGAAGTGCCGTTCCACGCAATCACATCGACCTTGGCGTGCGCCAGCAGCATCGCGGCATCGAGGATTTTGCTGTCGTCAAACTGCGCCAGCACGTTGGTGTCGAGCGCGATTTCGGTGACGGGAAAGCGCGAAAAATGTACGGTGACATTCGGCACGCTGGCCACCATGGCGCTTAGCAGCGGCTCCAACCGGGTGTTGGAGGACGGCGTCAACATGCCTAGCAGCACGCGGTTCATGCGTGCCTTCCGGTTGCCATCCGCAGGCCTGCGGGCTTATTCCGTTTGTATCTTGGCATCGCGTATCACTTTGCCGAAACGCTCGATCTCGGCCTTGACGAAAGCGGCAAAATCGCTGGGGTCTTTACTGGTGATAATGGTGACACCGTTGTCCTGCAGGCGGTTCACCACGCCCGTATCACGCATTACGTCCTGCGAAACCTTGTGCAACTGCGCGATCACCGGCGCGGGCGCGCCCACCGGCACGAACAGGCCTTGCCACGACCCCACTACCATGTCGAAGCCCGCTTCACGCATGGTCGGCACATCGGGCAGCGCCTTGCTTCGCTCGGGTGCGACGATGGACAGCATGCGCAGCCGGCCCTGCTTGGCGAACGGCATGGTCGAGGTAAATGTGGAAAACATGAACTGCACTTCGTTACCCAACAGCCCGATGGTGGCCGGCCCTGCGCCGCCCTTGTAGGCGATCTGCGTTGCGCTGGATTTCACCATGTCCAGAAACATCAGCGTTTCCAGCGTGTTGGCGCTGCTGGGCGCGGGTGCGCCATAGTTCAACTTACCCGGGTTGGCGCGCAGATAAGCCGCCAGATCTTTGGCCGATTTCACCGGCAGTGACGGGTGCACTACCAGACTGCCCGGCACATCGACCAGTTGGCTGACCGGCGCCAGGTCTTTTAGCGGACGGTACTGAAACTTGGTGTAGTACACCGGGTTGATCGCCATGGTGCCCACGTTGCCCAGCAACACGGTATGACCGTCGGCGTTGGCGCGCGCGGCGACTTCCACGCCCAGGTTGCCGGCAGCACCTGAGCGGTTGTCGATCACCACCTGCTGGCCAAGTCGCGACGCAAATGCCGGCTGAATAATGCGCCCGACAAAATCAGAAGCGCCACCCGGCGCAAAAGGCACCACCATGCGTACAGGGCGGCTGGGATATTCCGCAGCAGCGGCAACGCTGCACACGGCAACAAGCGCAGCCGCCGCCGCGAATTTCATTCTCTGCATTACGGTCTCCTTGGGGGTTTTTTTCTTGCACGCCGCTTTCATGCGTCGTGCGAGCGCCGCACTATGAGTGCGTAGCACCGGCGCTGCGCCCGAACCTTGCAGACGCAGCTTAAAAAAATCAATTAAAACAAATACTTACATATGGGCAGCAATCAAGCCAACGAATCCGCCCAGATGTTACGCGCCCAGCCCCAGGCGTAGCTGCCTTCCAGCTCGCTGGGCCCGGTGGACAAGCCGCCGGCGCCTTTGACCACGGTCATGGTTTTATCCGCCGCGTTGTAGGCATGCACCGACGCCACGTGAATCACATTCTTCGCGTCAACGAAGCTGTAGCACGTGTTCATCATCATGGGTTCCGGGTTTACTGGACGGCCTTTGATCAGATCGATCACCGCCGCCGCACACACTTTCGCGTGCTGGTTGGCCATGCTCGCGGATTTGGGCATCAGGTTTGCTGACAATGTGGCATCACCCAGCACATGCACGCCGGGCACCTTGATCGATTCACAAGTCATCCAATCAATGCCGCACCAGCGGTTGTTCGCGGTGATCAACCCGGCCTGCCGTGCGATGTCGCCGGCGCGTTGCGGCGGCACCACGTTGAGCACATCGCCTTTCACGTCACCGAATTGCAGCTTAATGGTGCTGCCCTTCACATCGACATCGGCGATCTCACTGTTGGGCCGGTAATCGATCATGCCTTTATACTGGCCGCTCCACACCGCCTTGAACAGACCTGCCTTTGATACCACGTCCGGGTTGCTGTCGAGCACGATGATTTTCGATTTCGGCTTGGCGCGCTTGAAGTAATCCGCCACCTGGCAAATGCGCTCATACGGCCCCGGCGGGCAACGGTAAGGCGCCAGCGGAATGTGCATCACAAACACCCCGCCATCGCGCATGGCTTCCAGTTGCTTGCGCAGCGCCAGTGTTTGCGGCCCTGCCTTCCATGCGTGCAGCACCTGCGCCTGTGCGGCGGCGTTATTCAAACCGGGAATCGTGTCGTACATGAAATCCACGCCCGGCGACACAATCAGCCGGTCGTAAGCCAGCGTTTCGCCGCCCGCAAGGCGCACGGTTTTTGCTGCGGCGTCAATGCCCACGGCGTTGTCGCGCGCGACACGGATGCCGCGATCAGCGAGGCCGCCGTAGCCGCGCGTAATCTCGTTCATCGTGGTGCTGCCCGCCAGCACCAGATTGCTGATCGGGCACGAAATAAAACTGGATTCACGTTCGACCACCGTCACATCGATATCCGGCCCCCACATTTTTACGTACTTCGCTGCGGTGCCGCCGCCGATGCCGCCGCCGATGACGACCACGCGCTCCGCGCTGCCGCCGCCGGTTGTGGCACAGCCTGCCATCGCCGTTGCGCTGGCCGCCGCTGTCCATTGAAGAAATTCACGTCTGGAAAATGTCATGATGTTCTCCTCCGGCTTAATAACCGCCAGCGCGCGCGGGCGCCGAGCCGGGTTTGACGTTGGCAAAATAATCGGCAATCAACACAAACTGCGCGTCGGTATACCCCTTGGCGTGCTGATGCATGATGGTGGCGGGCCGCTTGCCGTCACGAAAATCCTTCATCTGCTGCACCATGACATCGCGGTTCATGCCAGCTATGCTGGGCGGCACCCCGCCCACGCTGCGCCCGTCGGTGCCGTGGCAGGTCGTGCAGGTGGCCGCCAGCGCGCGGCCGGCGTTGGGGTTGGCGGATTGCGCCTGAGCCGTGCCTGCGCTGGCGAGCAGCGCGGCTGCGGTAGTGGCGGTGGCCACTGAGGACCAATTAATTTTCATGACGAACTCCCTTTCGCACGGATTTGACGAATCGGACGGCAGTATAACAATGTAACTCTGTTGATGCGGGGGCGCTGGGGTGAGAAAGGCGCGAGCCCGCATCGGCATCGGACGTTCCGCATATCTCATGGACATATTTCACATAAGTAATTGTTTTAAGTGATATTTTTTGCATGCACCGCTTTTCGTCCCGCACGTTCCTTACCGCAAGCGCGAATCCTGTATTCACGATTCCGGCGGCAGCCCGCCCCGCGCGCCGCGCCGATTAGTCCATACGGGCTATATACCCCCGTTCCCCTAGTGTATAAACTCACAAAAACCCGGTAGTTGCGTTTCGTTGTGCGCAAAAGAGCTGCATCACGGCATCTGCGGCACGTGAGTTAGAAACAAGGCGAAATACAGACCCCATGACTAACACCCTGATCTTCATCGACGCCCGCATCAGCGGCTATCAAAAACTCCTCGACGGCATGCCGCAGGGCGCGGAGGTGGTGCTACTATCACCCAGCGAAGACGGCCTTGCACAGATCACCAGCGCGCTGGCCGGGCGTTCGAATCTGGATGCGATTCATCTCATCAGCCACGGCAGCGAAGGTGCACTGTATTTGGGTGGCAGCGTGCTCAACAGCACAACGCTGGCGGGTTACACCGCGCAGTTGCAGCAGCTGGGTCAGGCGCTGGCGCCCAGCGGCGACTTGCTGCTGTACGGCTGCGACGTCGCCAGCGGCGACGCGGGCATGGATTTCATCACGCGCTTATCCGTGATCACCGGCGCGGATGTGGCGGCGTCCACCGATCTCACCGGCGCTGCCGCGCTGGGCGGTGATGCGGTGCTGGAAGTTGCCACCGGCAGCATTGAAGCCAGCGGCGTGCTCACGGTAGAAATTTTAGTGCAACTGGATACCTTGCTGGCGGCGCCGGTGTTGGGTAACCCCGTTGCTGCAACGCCCACTTATACCGAAAACGGCGCGCCGGTCGTCATAGCGCCAAATCTCACGGTTGCCGACATTGACAGTCCCGCGGTCGTTTCCGCCACCGTCCGTATTACCAATGCGCTACGGGGCGATGTGCTCGCGGCCAATGTAAGTGACACGCCCATTGCCCAAAGCTATAACGCATCTAACGGCACGTTGCAGCTGACTGGCAACGCCACGATTGCGCAGTATCAGCAGGTGCTCGCTTCCGTGACGTTTTCTTCCACAAGCGACAGCCCTACGATGTTTGGCCAGAGTGGCAGCCGCACCATAGAGATTCAGGTTAATGACGGCTCGACACAGACCGGCCCGTTGTTTGGGACGGGGATTGATTACCGAGCGGGATCAGAGCCTCAGTCTGTCGCCGCCGCCGATATTAACGGCGACGGTAAACAGGATCTAGTGGTGGCGCATTATTTTGGCCCCGACAACGTCTCGTTGCTACTCGGCAATGGAGACGGCACGTTTCAGGCGGCCCGCAAGTTCGCAGTAGGGGCGAACCTGCAATCTGTGGCCATTGCCGAACTTAACGGCGACGGCAAACTCGATCTTGCAGTGGTAGGCGGCACCGCAAGTAGTGGCAATGTCGCAGTGCTGCTTGGTAACGGTGATGGCACGTTTGGTGCGGCCAATAATTACGTGACTGGATCCGATCCCCGATCCGTTGCCATAGGCGATCTGAATGGCGACGGCAAGCTCGATCTGGCGGTGGCGAACAGTAGCTCTGCTAACGTATCGTTGCTGCTGGGCAGTGGCGATGGCACGTTTGGGGCGGCCAATAATTACGTGACTGGATCCAATCCCCGATCCGTTGCCATAGGCGATCTGAATGGCGACGGCAAGCTCGATCTGGCGGTGGCGAACAGTAGCTCTGGCAACGTATCGTTGCTGCTCGGCAATGGCGATGGCACGTTTCAGACGGCCAGTAATTTTGCGGCGGGAGCAGGCTCCTTTTCTGTTGCTACAGCCGATCTGAATAGAGATGGCAAACTTGATCTGGCGATAGCGAATGTTTCGGATGCCACCGTCTCGGTTCTAATCGGCAACGGCAATGGCACGTTTCAGGCGGCTAGTAATCTCGGTGTGGGAATTAGCCCCCAATCAGTTGTCATCGCGGATATTAACGGCGATGGCAGACTTGATCTGGCAGTGTTAAACCAAGGTTCCAACAGCGTTTCGGTACTCAACGGTAACGGCGATGGCACGTTTCAGTCAGCTGGTAGTGTCACGGTGGGCGGCATGGCGACGTCCGCTGTCGTTGGCGACTTTAACGGCAACGGTGGTCTTGATCTGGCGGTAACTTCTGTCTTTAAAGTCGGTGTTTCAGTGTTGCTTAATATCAGTACCAATTTAAGCAACGTGCAACGAGCGTCAGTATCCGTCAACGCTGTCGATGATCGCCCTACGGGTTCCGTCACTATCAGCGGCACGGCCACCCAAGGCCAAACATTAACCGCGACGAACACCCTGGCGGATGCGGATGGCTTGGGCAAGATCAGCTATCAATGGGTCGCCGCAGGCGTTGCCATAGCCGGGGCCACGGCCAACACCTTCACGTTGACGCAAGCACAGGTCGGCAAAACCATCACCGTCACTGCGGACTACACCGACGGAACAGGCAGGTCAGAAGCCGTCACCAGCAGTGCCACCGGCGCCGTCGCCAACGTTAACGACGCCCCCACAGGCGGTGTCACCATAACCGGTCTGCCAATAGTAGGCCGGACACTGGCGGCTTCGAACAACTTGGCCGACGCAGACGGACTGGGCGCGATCAGCTACCAATGGAGCGCTGCTGGCGTGGTGATAACGGGGGCAACCGCCAGCACCTACACCCTGACCCCGGGCGAAGCGGGCAAAGCCATATCTGTTACCGCAAGTTACATAGATGGCCAAGGCGCGGCAGAGAGCGTTGCCGCCACTGCCACCGGGACGGTGCAAGGCTCCACGCAAAGCGGCGGCAGCGGTAACGGCACTGCAATGGCATCAGTGGTGTTCGGTGATTTCGCTGCGGATATGCGGCTGTCGACCTCGGGGTATGGCATCGCACCTCTGCAAAACTTTCAGTCATTTGTGAACAGCTTTATCGCGGTGCGCGAAGAAATCCTGTCGCTAACGCCAACCGACTTATCGGTCCGGAGTTTCGACGCTGCCGGGAACTCTGTCGTTGCTTCGGCGCAGGGTAACTTCACGACGGGATTCATAAATACTTTCATTTTCCAGGGTGGCGAAATTACATATACGCTTCTCGGCAATTTTCAAGTTCAATCGAATGGAACCATAGTCGGTTTTGTTTCGGAAGTGCGCTACGACCTGTTGCGGGATGGCAGTTTGGTCAGCCGGTTTTCGGGAATTAGCGTTCCATCTGCCATGGTGTGGAGTGATGGAAATCTACCCCCCTTGCAACCAGACAGTGATTATCTGAGGGGAAACGACGCTATCACCGGCAGTGTTGGGAATGATTATTTGCTTGGCTATGCAGGTAGTGACTCGATTTCCGGTGGCGCCGCAAACGACACTATTGACGGCGGCGCCGGTATGGATTTTATGGAAGGCGGCGTTGGAGATGACACTTATTTGATCGATAGCGCTATTGGTGAGTTCGCTCACGAACTTCCTGAACAGGGTGCCGATACGGTAATCAGCTCAATATCTTATGTGTTGTCCCTAAATCTTGAGAATCTAACGCTGACTGGCAGTGCGTCCGAAGGTATCGGCCACAACGGTGCAAATTCGATCATCGGCAATGTGGCAAACAACACTCTGCAGGGGCTGGACGGAGATGATTACCTCGATGGTGGCGCTGGCATTGATATTTTGAACGGCGGTGCAGGCAATGACGCGTACACCATCGACAATGGCGCTGACAGCATAGTAGAAACCTCAGGCACCGACACCGTGCATGTTTTCATACCGTATGTGCTTGCCGCTGACCTCGAAAATTTGGTGCTATTGGGCACCGCCTCGTACGGCGTGGGCAATGCCTCGGACAACAAGATTTTCGGCAATAGC
>SYEN01000157.1 GCA_005800795.1 Burkholderiales bacterium
CCAGTTGGCGAAGCCCACGAAAGCCGGCATGATCGCACCGAACACCATGATGAGTCCGTGATACGTCGTCATCGAGTTGAAGAATTCCGGCTTGACGATTTGCAGGCCTGGCTGGAAGAGTTCCGCGCGGATGATCAGCGCCATCACCCCACCGACCAGGAACATCGAAAAGCTGAACCACAAATACATGGTGCCGATGTCTTTGTGGTTGGTCGAGCCTATCCAGCGCATCGCGCCAGTGGGCTTGTGATCGTGAGCGTGATCGTGTGCGTCGCCATGGCCGTGGCCGTGTGTAGCGTCGTGGGTAGCGGTGCTCATCGTGACTCCGGTTCTCAAAAAATATTGTTTAAAATCAATTGCTTATAATGTTCTCTATAACCTTGTGGCTGGCTGTCAGCCTGCGGGCTTGATGTCCACGCGGCGCGCCTGCTTGGCATCGCCACCCGCTTCGACGGTCGCCGGCGGCTTCATGGTGATGCGGTCTTTGGCGACACCGCCGGCCATCAATGCATCGCGCACACCCACCGCACGCTGCTTGGCAAGCTCCATGTTTTGGTTGAGATTGCCCGTCGTATCGGTATAACCGGTCACTTCCACTTTCGCACCTGCATTCGTTTTCAGGAGCGCAATGACGTCGTCCAGCGTCTTCTTGCTGTCGGCATCTGCCGCAGCCTTGCCTGTGTCGAAATACACAGCGGCGGGGAGTACTGCGGTAGCCGCTACCGCTGCTGCAGGCGCTGCGGCTGCGGGTGCGCCGCCACCCCCTCTGGCAGTCTTGATTTCCGCCGGTGTCACCATGTCGCCGGCCTTGTTGCCCCACGCGTTACGCGTGTAAGTTGTCACGGCGGCCAGATCGGCATCGGACAAGTGCTTGAACGGCGACATCGCGGTGCCCGGCTTGCCGTTCAGCACGCGGTCGATTTGGTCGGCTTTTGCGCCAACCACCATTTTCGAGCCGTCGAGCGCCGGGAAAGCAGGCGGCGTACCCTTGCCATTGGGCTGATGACACGCCACGCAATTGGCGGCGTAGACTTTTTCGCCACGCGCCTTGAGTTCTTCCGCGGTCCAAACTTTGTCGGCCGCATCAGCCACCGCAGCCTTTTTCATATTGGCTTTTTGGCTGGCGACCCACGCGGTGTAGTCAGCGGCGGATTTCACCTCGACCACGATAGGCATGAAACCGTGATTCTTGCCGCACAGCTCGGCGCACTGGCCGCGATAGATGCCGGGCTTTTCCGCCTTGAACCACGTGTCACGAATAAAACCGGGGATCGCGTCCTGCTTCACCGCAAGCGCGGGAACCCACCACGCGTGGATCACGTCTGCCGCCGTCACCAGCACGCGCACTTTTTTGCCCACAGGCACCACCACGGTGGTGTCGGTTTCCAGCAGATAATTCTTGTTGGCGTTGCGGGCGGCAATCGCTTCGGGCGTTTTACCCTCGATTTGAGTGAGCGGCGTGGAGAGGCTGCTGTAAAAGCTGATGCCTTCACCTTCACCTTTAATATAGTCGTAGCCCCATTTCCACTGGTGGCCCGTGGCCTTGATGGTCAGATCGGGATCAGAAGTGTCGCGCAACTGGATCAGCGCGCGGGTGGCAGGCCACGCCATGGCAATGAGAATAATGCAAGGCACAACCGTCCAGGCCACTTCCACCGAGAAATGTTCGTGGAAATTTGCCGCTTTATGGCCTACCGATTTGCGATGGGCATAAATGGAATAGAACATGAAGCCGAACACCGCGACGAAAATCACCACGCAAATCCAGGTGATGATCGTGTGCAAATCATAGATAGTCTGGCCGAGCGCCGTCACCGGCAGCTGTAAGTTGAGTTTATATTCCGCGAACGCGGCGGCCGGCGCCATGAGGAGCAGTAGGCTAAGCGTTGGCAGCATCTTCAATGCCGTCAGCTTCGCCAACACAGTGGACGCCCTGGAAATTGTTGCCCGCTTGTTACTCATTCTTCCCCCGGATAGTTACTACCGCTCAACCCGCGTAGAGCACACTGCCGACCGTGCTACGCCTGTGACTTGCCTGTTACCTGACTCTGTTCAACCGCTTTTAGCTGCACTAAACCACACTTGGCCATCCTCACCCACCCTCAACCGCCGCGCAGTCTGGCTCGCAATTCCCGCGCCAGCCTTTGCCGGCCGTCGCCATCAAGATAGCGGCCCACTTCCACTTCCCTGCCTTGCGAACGCAGCGCCAGCCGGGTATGCCAGCCGCGCTGCTCCACCACCAACCGCGCCCACGCGCGGTTAAATTCATGGCGCTGCGTTTGCTGCCCTTCGCACACCACCAGCGCCACCGCGTTGCCGCTGATCGTCAGCAACTCTGAATCCCTTGCGTGACGCGTGATCCAGCCGTAGGTCAGATACAGCGCGACCGCTTCCAGCCCGGCGAACGGCAAAATCAGCCATGCGCCCAACATCGCAAACGCACCTGCAATCATCAGGGAAATCACCGCCAGCGAGGAAAACACGATGGCCACCATGACACATTCGTGTGTACCGGCGGATTCGCTGCAATTGCCGGAGTTACCGGGATTGCCGGAAACTCCCATCAGCGAATTCATCCTGCGCGTGTGTAACGCGAATTCCCCAAGCTGACCGTTTGCACCCTCGAATAAAGTGCTGTTGAAACCCTCATTGAAACCAGTGAAACGATAGCAGGATTCCATCGGACGTTGGCCACAAGCCCCTCTGATAAGCATGATGAATTTAACACAGCGAGGGGTATCGAGGCAACCTTGTAAGCCCTTGAATTCGTGTGATTACTCGTTGATGCATTGCATTGACAGGCGAGGTTTTTCACGTTACGCACGACGTTCGGACAACATCGAATCCACCAGCGGCTCAAACTGCTGGGCCGCTGCAGCCGCATTGGGCGCCGGGCCAAATGCGATGCGCGCGAGCATCGGCGCACCGAGTCTGCTTTGCAACGCGGCTACATTTTCATCCGCACACGGCATATCCGCATCGACGTGATTCGCCACCCAGCCCGCGAGCCGCAATCCTCGCGCTCGGATTGCCTCCGCCGTGAGCAGCGCGTGATTCAGACAACCCAACCGCATGCCCACCACCAGTACCACCGGCACCGCCAGCATCTGCGCAAAGTCGGCGCTGGTTTCGGCTTCATTAAGCGGCACACAAAAGCCACCAGCGCCTTCAACAATCACGATGTGAGCAAGTGCTGACAAACATGCAAACGATTCAATTAACTTATTGATTTTTATGGTATTTTTATTTATTTCGGCGGCGATATGTGGCGCAATGGGTTGCTCGAAACAGTACGGATTCACCGCCTCGCGCGGCGCCTTCACATTGCTCGCCGCGACAAGTTGCTCCACATCTTCATTTACCCAAGCACCAGTGATCAACGCTGCGCCAGCCGCCACGGGCTTCATGCCAATGACACGCAAACCGCGCGCCGCGAACGCATGCAGCAGCGCACACGCCACCAGCGATTTGCCTACGCCAGTGTCGGTACCCGTCACGAACAGGCCGTGCCGGGGGCTGGTTGAAGGGTGAAGGGGCATGTCAGCCGGGCTTGATCTCGATGATTTTCTTGCCGCTCGCCGTCACGCGCGGCAACGGCTTCCAAGCGTGGCCATAGACCACCTCGAACGTTGCGGGCAATTTAGCGTCGCGCCGAAGCGGTTCGTACGCCGCCGTCACCGCCGCCAGCCGCGCGCGGCTGGTCAGACCTGTCGGCCGCGCGTGCGTGGCGTTATGTGCGCCGATGGCTTTTAAATCGCGCATCAGCGTTCGCACGTCGCTGTAGGTGAGCGTGAACGGCTCCATGTCCATTACCGGATCGGCGTAGCGGCACTGGACCAGCAGGTCGCCGATGTCGTGCAAATCCACAAAGCGGCTGACGTGGGTGTGGTTATCGACCTCAGAAAATGCGGCGCGCAATTCCTTCAGCGTATCCGGCCCGAAGGTGCTGAACATCAGCAGCCCGCCGGGTTTGAGCACACGATGAAATTCCGCAAACGCGCGCAGCGGATCGTTCATCCACTGCAATGCCAGATTAGACCAGATCAGATCGATGCTGCCATTCGCCAGCGGCAAATTTTCGATATCCCCGCAAACTTCATTAAGTATTTGTTTTAAAATACTTTTTTTCCACCAAGGCTGTGCGGCATGCTTGCGGCCTTGCTGGAGCATGCCCGGCGCCAGATCGAGCGCGATCACCCGCGCCTTCGGGTAGCGCGCGCGCAGCGCCGGCAACGCATTACCGGTGCCGCTGCCCGCGTCGAGCACCAGCGCCGGCTGATGTTTGATGAGATCGAGCCGCTCCTGCATGCGGCGGCACACCTCGTGCTGTAACACGGCGGCGGCATCGTAGGTCGCTGCAGCGCGCTCGAAGGCACGGCGCACTTGCGCCTTGTCAAACTGCTCCACGGCTTCAGGCGCGGGCGGCGGATTCATGGAAGAACTCGGTAAGCATCGCCGCGCAGGCATCTGCACGGCACAAAAAAGGCGCATGGCCCGCACCAGGGATTTTTTCAAAACGTGCGTTGGGCAATAACCGGCTCAGCGCTTCGCCCGCCGCGCACGGCGTCACCGCGTCGGCCTCGCCGTGCATCACCAGCGCGGGTTGCAGAACACCGCCGAGGCCGTCGCGCAAATCGGTGGTGCGCAAAATGTCCAACCCGGCTTCGAGTACCGCCGGCACGGGCGCTGCATGGGTGAACAACGCGGTGCGCAACTGATGCGCCACACGCACCGCATTCGCGTCGCCCTGCGCCTGCAACGCCACAAAGCGCCGCAACAATGTGGCGCTATCGCGCTTGAGTTGCGCGGTGAATTGCCGCATCAGCGCGGGCGTCGCCCCGTACAGCCAGCCTTCGCGCTGCACAAAGCACGGCGTGGCGGCCACAAGCGCAAGCCGCGACACCTGCGCCGGCGCGCGCCGCGCCCACGCCAGCGCCACTTGCGCGCCCAGCGACCAGCCGAGCACATGACAGTGGTTCGCCGCCGACTGGCCCAACGACGCGGCCAGCTGGGCCGCCATACGATCCGGCGTGTAAGGCTCGCACGCAGGCACGCCGCCATAGCCCGGCAATGGCAGCGCCGTGACGCGAAATTTTTTCTCCAGCGCGCGTGTGAGGCTGCGAAACACATCGGTGTGGCTCGCCCAGCCGTGTAGCAAAACCAGTTGCGGCTTGGCGTTCATGTGAGCGCTTTCGCAGCGTCGCGCAATGCGTCGCCGAGTTGCCGAATGTCGTCTGCGGTGTGCGCGGCGGAGAGCGAAATTCTGAGACGCGCGGTGTTCGGCGGCACGGTGGGCGGACGTATCGCAGGCACGAGAATGCCCCGCGCGCCGAGCGCCTCGGTCACCGCAAGCGCCGCCCGGTTGCCACCGATGATAAGCGGCTGAATGGCGGTGTCGGAAGGCCCCAGCCGCCACGGGAATGGTATTTCCTTAAGTATTTGATTTAATTGAATAATATTTTTCTGGAGCTGTTGCCGTAGCGCACCGCCGCCAGCGATCAGCTCGATGCTTTTCAGCAACGCGCACGCCAGCAGCGGCGGCATCGCCGTGGTGTATACGTACGTGCGTGCGTGCTGCACCAGCGTTTCGATGACATCAGCCCCGCCCGCGACGAACGCGCCGCACACGCCGGCCGCCTTGCCCAGTGTGCCCATGGAGATCACGCGCGGATGCCGGATGTTGAAATGCTCCAGCACGCCGCGTCCGCGATGGCCAAGTACACCAAAGCCATGCGCATCGTCGAGTAACAGCCACGCCTCATGCTTTTCGGCGAGATTCACCAGTTCGGGCACCGGCGCCATATCGCCATCCATGCTGAACACCGCGTCCACCGCGATCAACTTGCGGCGCGCGCGCGTGGAGGCAAGCAGGCGTTCGAGTTGAACGAGATCGTTGTGCGCGTAGCGTTTGAACTGCGCGCGCGACAGCAGACACGCATCGTTCAGCGAAGCGTGATTTAACCGGTCGGCGAATACCGCGTCCTCGCGCGACAGCAAGGCTGTGACTACGCCGATGTTGGCCATGTAACCTGTCGAAAACAGCAGCGCGCGCGGCAATTGCAGAAAATCCGCCAGCTGCTGCTCAAGTTGCTCATGCGCACGTGCGTGGCCGAGCACCAGATGCGACGCGCCCGCACCGACGCCAAACTGCTGTGCGCCTTCGCGTGCGGCGGCGATCAACGCCGGGTGATTGGCCAGTCCGAGATAGTCGTTGCTGCAAAACGCGATGTACGGTTTTCCGTCGACGACGGGATGCGCGCATTGCGCACCATCCAGGGTACGGCGGTGGCGGCGCAGGCCCGCCGCATCCAGACGCGCGAGTTCTTCAGCAAACATCGTGACGGAAACTACCGGCCCGGCAGCTCCATCGCGCGCAGGCCGAGTTTGGCGAACAGCGCCTGATCGCGTTCCACGTCGGGATTGCCGGTGGTCAGCAGCTTCTCACCATAAAAAATCGAATTCGCCCCGGCTAGAAAACACAGCGCCTGTATACCCTCCGGCATTTCCTGCCGCCCTGCCGACAAACGTACCATCGCCTTGGGCATGGTGATCCGCGCACACGCCACCGTACGCACGAACTCCAGCAGGTCAAGCTGCTCGGTACCATGAAATTTTTCACCAAGGGGCGTGCCTTCCACCTGCACCAAGTTGTTGATCGGCACCGATTCGGGATACGGATTCATGTTGGCGAGTTGCACAATCAGCGCGGCGCGCGCACGGCGGGTTTCACCCATGCCGACAATGCCGCCACAACACACGTGCAGCCCGGCATCGCGCACGCGCGACAGCGTATCAAGCCGGTCGTCCTGCGTGCGCGTGGAAA
>SYEN01000158.1 GCA_005800795.1 Burkholderiales bacterium
CCGTCCATGCGCGGCATTTCAATGTCGAGCAGCACGACATCGGGAGACAAAGTCTTGATTTTCTCGCGTGCGTCGAATGGATCCTGCGCAGTGGCGGCTACTTCCATATCGGGCTGGGAACACACGATTTGCGCGATCAGATCCCGCATAACCAGCGAATCGTCGACAATGATGACACGGATTTTTTTTGCCATGATCTATTCGGCAAACATTTCAATATCGCCGCCACTGATGCGTTTGTTGCCGATCTCGGTGGCATAGGCGCGCTCGCGGCTGATCACAGTATCGTTACGTAACTTATTGATTTCTTTAACTAAAATTCGACCCGTTTCAACAAACTGGTAGACCTTGCGCGCGTTTTCACCCCCGACGTCTCGCGCCCTTACCGGAATACGTTCACGCTCGAGATAATCCAGCGCGAATTGCGCATTGCGCGCGCCCACGTCACTCATTCCGGCCAGTACGCGTCCCGCGCCAAATACCTTCGCCTCCAGCCGTTCGCGGCGTGCACCCATCGACAGCAAATTGTTGATCAGCATTTCCATGGCGTGCGCGCCATAGCGCGCGGGTTCGCTGAGCAACGTGTTGTTTCCGCTGCGATCAGGCAACATGAAATGGTTCATACCCCCTATCCGCGAGACAGGATCTTGCAGGCATGCCGATACACACGACCCCAACACCGTCACAATCATGATATTGCGCTTGCTCGCATACAGCTCGCCGGGGCCGATTTTGGCCGCATGCAAACCAAAATAGCTGTCGTAATACAACTCACGGCTGCCGTTGCCAGGCGCACCGCTATCCGTAACATAGGTGGTGGCTCTAGCCATGATGCGTCAGACCGCCCCGCGCGTCACTTTGTAGGTGGTTGCGCCCATCGGTGTAAACAGATCCTTGGCATTAAAAAACGCCTCGGAGTGCCCGGCAAACAGCAGGCCGTGCGGCTGCTTGAACAACGGCACAAAACGCTTCAGTATCTGGTACTGGGTATCCTTGTCGAAGTAAATCATGACGTTGCGGCAAAAAATGGCATCGAACTGTTCGGCGGCAACCTTACCCCAATCAGGATGCATCAGATTGAGCATACGAAAGTCTATCTGCTGGCGTATTACGGGTTTGACCTTGACCTTGCCGGCGAATGCGCCGCTGCCATCAAAAAAATACCGGCGCAGACGCTCTGGCGATACATTCTCCACGCGCTCTTTATCGAAAACGCCGGCCTCGGCCTCCTGCAGCATGGTGGTATTCACGTCAGTCGCCAGTATGCTGAATGCGCCCTGTGCACCGTCCAGGGTTTCGTCGCACACCATGGCAATGGAATAAGGTTCTTCGCCTGACGCACAGCCGCAGCTCCAGATACGCGCCGGACGGCCATCGTGCGGCAAGACTTTTTCCGCCAAGATTCCAAAATGATGTTGCTCTCTGAAAAAACTCGTAAGATTGGTAGTCAGCACATTGGTAAAACGCGTCCATTCGTGCTGACCGGCCTTGTCCAGATGATCAAGATAAGCGCCAACGCTGCCTAACCGAAGCCGCCGCACCTCGCGCGACAGGCGGCTATAGACCATTTCCTTGCGTGTATCGCCCAAATGGATGCCTGCAATACGGTACAGATGCGTGGCAACCCGTTCGTAATCCGCCTGGGTGAAGCTGAATTCCCTCGCCATGAATTCTGACCCGCACCGCTAGCACAGCAGCATTCGTGAACGGCGGCCTGCTACGCCGCCACCTGATCAATCAGTTGCAAATCGTCGCTGCTTAACAGTCTTTCGATGTTGACCACGATCAACATGCGTTGATCGACCGTGGCCATGCCGGCAATGAACTCTGTATTGATGGCGGATCCAAAACGCGGCGCTTCACGAATATCCGCAACCGGCACGGCGATAACGTCGGACACGCTGTCCACCACGATACCGATCATTTTCTTGTTTAAATTCAATATGATAACGATGGTCGTCGAATCGTACTTGGCTTCCGATAGCCGAAACTTGATGCGCAGATCAACAATCGGCACGATATGACCTCGCAGATTGATGACGCCCTTGATGAACTCCGGCGTGTTCGCAATGGAAGTTACCGTGTCGTAGCCGCGAATTTCCTGCACGCTCAGAATATCCAGGCAGTATTCCTCCGCCCCCAGACGAAACGAGAGCACTTCCTTTTTTTGCGCCGTGCTGGCCGCGTCATCTGTCCGTGAATCGTTCATTCCTGCCTCCTGAAGTGTTCATGCTTCGCCTGCCGATATCACGACTGCAACTTTCTCTTCGTGAATTGCGATGGATCACACTACTGCCGCAACAGGCTGATTGCGGCTCAATGCCCTGATAGTGGCATGCTGCTTGACGATTTCGTTAATGTCGAGAATCAATGCCACCCGGCCGTCGCCCAGAATCGAGGCACCCGCCATGAACTCAACCTTGCGGTAATTGGCTTCCAGGCTCTTGAATACCACCTGATCCTGCCCAAGCAACTCATCCACCTGCAACGCGATGGTGCGGTTCTCGGCTTCGATCACAACCAGCACCGGCTGCACCACTTGTCCACCTTGAAGCGCGCAAATATCCATGACATTTATCACGGGGATGTAATCGCCTCGCAATTGCAGCACTTGCCCCTGTCCCACTACCGACTGCACGTTCACCGAGGACACCTGCAAACATTCGCGAATAAATGCAATCGGTATGATGTAACGCTCTCCCCCAGCACCGACAATCATGCCATCCACGATCGCCAGAGTCATCGGAAGATTGATGGTGAACGTTGTGCCCGTCCCGAGTTTCGACTGGATATCAAGCGAGCCGCCAAGTTTGCGCACGTTTTCACTTACCACATCAAGCCCCACGCCACGCCCCGACACGTTACTGACCTTCTGCGCCATCGAGAACCCTGGCTTGAGCAACATGGCGTACATCGCTGCTTCGTCAAACTCCTCCAACGAATTCAAAAGACCGATTTCCAGCGCGCGCCGCTTGACCATTTCGGGGTTAATACCGCGGCCGTCGTCGGTGACGGTGATCACGAAACGACCACCGCGATGCTCGGCATGTAATGACAATGTACTCTTGGCGGGTTTGCCCACCGACAACCGATCTGCCGGCAATTCAATACCGTGGTCCAGCGCGTTGCGTACCAGATGCGTCAGCGGATCGATCAACTGCTCGATCACGCTCTTGTCGAGCTCGGCCTGTTCGCCGGAAATTTTCAATTCAATCGCCTTGCCCAGTTGCAGGCCCAGATCGCGCACCAGCCGTGGAAAGCGGCCAAAAACGTGGTTAACAGGCATCATGCGTATCGCCAGCACACGCTCCTGGATATCCTGCACGTTACGTTCAAGCTGCGCAAATACCGAAACCGCGCGCGCATCCTTGATCGCATCCAGGCCCTGCGCGGTTTGCCGCAGCATGGTGTGCGTAATCACCAGTTCGCCCACCAGATTTACCAGCTCGTCGATTTTCTCGGTGCGCACGTGCATGGTGACGAGACCTGCATCGCGGCGCACCTCGGCCGCGCCGCCGCCTGCAACATCACCCCGAGCCGCGCCAGCCTCACCCGCCGCGCTTTCAGGCGCAGCCTCAGACAGCGGCGCCTCTTCGATTTCAAGCGCACAGCAATTCGACACCCACTCAAACACTTCGCGGATATCGTTCGCAGAAGCAGCAGTTTCCAGCTTGATGCGCCACGCCAGATAACAGGTTATCGGCACAAACGACTGCATGCCCGGCAACGCGGACAGATCCACCGTACTTTCGAGTTCACCCAACTGCGCCAGTTCGTCAATGAACCTTGCAGGATCGTTGCCGCTATGAAAAAAATCCTGAGCCGGACGGAACACGATCACATAACGGCGTTTGCCCGCCGCAGGCTCCGCTGCTGCGTGTCTCGCAGTTTCGCTGCCCGCTTCAACCTTGCGCTGCAAAAGCAGCTGTAACTCACGCACCAACCCAGCGCCGGCAGCGGCGTCCATGGGTTCCTTGGCCTCGGCCGCCAGTATCCAGTTCCGCAGGCAATCCACGCCGCGCAGCAATACGTTGGTGCTTTCCGCGGATACCGGCATCAGCGCTTGCCGCAGGCGATCAAGCACCGATTCCATGTCGTGCGCGAGTTCCGCAATCACACCAAAACCCAGGCTGCCGGCCGAACCTTTCAAAGAATGAATGGCGCGGAAAATGGCATCCAGCGCATCCTTGTCATGCCCGCGCTGCTCGATGCTGAGCAAGGCCTCTTCGACCTGATTCAGCCCCTCCAGGCTTTCTGCGAAGAAAGTCGCGTGAAACCGCGAAAGATCAAGGCTCACGTTGCGGCACGCTCGTCAGTGGAGCCCTTTTCCATCACGGCCATTAAAATTCCTTCCATTCCCCGTCATCGGACGGCTTGCCGCCCGCACCCGTAGCCGACAACGGCAAAGCGCCGGGATCAGACCGCGCGGGCGCCGCCGCGTGACCAGCCATGCCGCCCACGGCTGCCGCTGGCGCCGCAACTTTCGCCGCTCTCGCTACTTGCACCACGGCTGCGGGACCCCGCTCGGGATCGCGCCGCCGGTTAAGCCGCGACGCGTCCTCCTCGTTCAATTTGAACACGCCCGACATTTGCGTCAGCAGTTGCGCCTGCGTACGCATCGATTCGGCAGCGGCGCTCGCCTGCTCCACCACGGCGGCATTTTGCTGCACTACATGATCCATTTGCGTGATGGCCTGATTGACCTGCTCGATGCCGCCCGACTGATCGTTCGACGCGGTGGCAATCTGGTCGATGATGGCTGTCACGCGTCCCACCGACTCGACGATTTCGCTCATGGTCTTGCCCGCGCTTTCCACCAGCCGAGTGCCCGCATCTGCGCTCCACAGAACTGCCTATCAGCGCCTTGATTTCTTTGGCGGCATCAGCAGAGCGCTGCGCGAGGCTGCGCACCTCGGAC
>SYEN01000159.1 GCA_005800795.1 Burkholderiales bacterium
AGCCGGTAAAGTTCGGGTCGAGCGGCGCATCGTGGGTGTCCACCGGGTGTTTATAGCGGCCCGACGCATTGGCTTGCCACAATTCCACCAGCGCGTTCGGCACCGGCCTGCCCCCTTCATCCAGCACACGGCACGACACGATCATGCGTTCGCCCAGCGGCTCGCCCGCATGCTGCGCGGTGAGATCGTAATCGGACTCCATCACGTCCCGCACTCCGAACAGCGGCCCGGTAATCTCGGACAGCGTTTGCGGCATTTGCACCAGCGGTTGCGTGGGCGCGCGCTTGACAGTGGAGCGGTACGCCGGAAACAGATAATCCGGCTGCGTGTTGAAATACGACTTGCGGTAAGGGTTGGGGTTACTCATGCAGGCTGCAGTCGTTGCCCGCCGCTACGCATCAGACGCGAGCTTGCCGCCCGATGCCCAATCCGATTTCTTGATGTCCTCGAAAATAATGTCCACCGCTTCCGGCGCGCACTTGAGGGTGCGTGCCGTCTCGGAGGTAATGACTTTGACGAATTCGCGTTTTTGTTCGATGGAACGGCCTTCGAAAAGGCTCACGTGGATGAGTGGCATGACAGTCCTCTGTGAAAGAGTGAGATTGGGATGGCAAAAATTTCGCCGAGCGGCAATGTATCCCGCGCGCGTCATGGCGTCAAACGTGACGCGGGGGATGTGCCAAAGCCTGTGTGTAATACTGAAGCCGGCGGTGTTGCAGCGCTACGGCGCGGCGCGCAATACGGGAAAATTTCCGCTGCAACTTTGCCTCCCGCATAGCGCTCTGCGCTTTACGGGCTTTAGGCAACCCGCGCTACGCCAGCACTTGCGACATCTGCTCCTGGTGCAAGATTTCATAGACAAACGATTCGAGCTCCGGCCCCATCGCGTCGCGCACGGAAATCATGCCGATGGGGCGGCCGTTTTCGGCCACCGGCACGTGGCGGAATCGCCCTTCGTGCATGATTTCGAGCGCCGAGGTAAACGACGCATCAGGGCTCAGGGTGCGCGGGTTGGCGGTCATTACGTCGCCCAGTGTGGTGGCCGCTGCGTCGCGGGCCTCGGCCACCACGCGATTCAACGCATCGCGCTCGGTGAAGATTCCGACCAGAAAGCCGTGCTCCACCACCAACATCGCGCCGACGCGCCGTAGTTTCATGATCTGCGCAGCCTCTTGCACGGACATACCGGCGGGCGCGGTGACGGGTTGTTGATTCTGAATGATGTCGCGTATCGTGCGTTCCATGATGGCTCTCCGAAGTTAAGGTTCGTTGGTCCGGCGGTGGTTACCAAGGTGCACTACGGCGTACTAATCAACCTGCAAAATCATGCTACGCCCGCACGGTACACCGGTCAAACAAAAGGTTTTAGCGCAAAACATGAGCGATTATCACGCGCTGATACCGCCACGCGTTTTCCCCGCGCCAAGGTTTGCTGCCATGACTGACAACCCAAGTGTTTGTTTTTATTCGGTTATTTTTGTGGTTGCCGAAGCGTGCACCTGCCTATCAACGCCAGTCACGCGCAGCCGGTTGCGAAGTATCCAACCAAAGCGCCACGCTTTAGCGTGCCGCAAGCCACTGGTGGTGGCAACGACACGCCGGGACGCCTGATGGGGCGCCAATCGTCGGAACGCCTCAGAAAGCAGGTGGCGATCGACAATCTCCCCGGCGCGTATGCGATGAATGCCGCCGTACGCACACTGCCTTTCGATCCCGCCATGACGGTCGCGTGGCTTGCGTTGCTCGGAAACGGGCCTTCGGTGCGGGTCACCCACCCTTCGATACTGGTGGCGTCGGTCAAAGACATCATCGCGCTGGGCAAGGCCAAGCCCGGCTACTTCACCATGGCGTCCGCCGGCGGCTATCAGCATTTTGTGTCGGAACTCTTTCGCGGCATGTGGGGCATCGACATGGCTATTGTGCTGTACCGCGGCGGGTACGCCGCCCGCAATGGTCAGCCGCGTAAGCAACGAGATCGGCACCATCCCAAGCTGCCGGAAACGCAAAAACGCTTCACCCTCGAGGGCGCCGAAGCCGGTTACAACCCGTCAACCTGGGCCGACAGGATCCGCAAGGCGGAGCTCGTTAAATGGCCGCGCGTCGCGCGGGATGCGCGCATGGTCAGCGACAAATAGCGCCGGGGATTGCCTGATACGGGCGAACCGGATTATGCTGCCTCCCATTGCAACCCTAGCAAGCATAGCAACCCTAGCAGCCACAGGTAAATCCGCCATGAATGATTCAGAGAAACTCCCTTCCGACATCGGTGGCGAACACGCCGGCCCGGTGGACACCCACGACCACGGCATGCGGCACTGGGAGCGTCAGGCCAATGCCTTTCGCTCGGTGGTGCAAATGACCAAGCTCACCTGCACCGATGAGCTGCGCCGCGCCGCAGAAGAATTGGGCAGCCGCTACAAGGACATGCACTACTTTGAAATCACCACCAGCGCCATGCGCGCCGTGCTGCTGGAAAAAGGCGCGTTTACCGAGCCGGAATTGCAGGCCAAAATGGCCGAGATTCGCGCACGTTTTGATGTGCCAGATGAAATGGAATCGCCGGTCAAGAAGGCCGCTGCAAAAAACGCAGCAGTGAAGGCGGTTGCAAAATGAGCGCGAACTTTTCCTTCAAGTCCACCTACGTCCCCGCGCCGGATCGCCGCTACAACGTCGGCGACAGGGTGGTAGTAAAACGTGCATTTCCGCCGGGGCACCGCCGTACGCCGCAATACATCCGCGGCAAGCAGGGGGTGATCGAACGCGTCTGCGGCGCTTATCCCAATCCGGAAGAACTCGCCTACGGCTTCAACGGTCTGCCGGAGAAGGTGCTCTACCGCGTACGGTTTTCGCAATCCCATGTGTGGCCCGGCTATGCCGGGCCGGCGAGCGACGTGATCGAGATGGAAATTTACGAGCACTGGCTGGAGCCGGTGAAGGGCTGACAATTTTTGAACTGACATGAAAGCGCCAACATGACCAACCCCACACACGATTATTACGCCCGCTCTCATCACGACCATGATCACGCACACGATCATGACGACCACCAGCATCCCAACCCCGCCAACGAACACGACAACGGCCCACCCGGCGAATACGAAATCATGAGCCGCGCGATGCAGGAATTGCTCGAACAAAAAGGCATCATCACCGCCGAGCAGGTCGCCAGACGCATGGAACAGTTCGACGAGGAATTCCCCCATCGCGGCGCACAGATCGTCGCGCGCGCGTGGGTGGACCCGGCCTACAAACAGCGTTTGCTCGACGATGGGCGCGCGGCGTGCGCCGAGGCCGGTGTGATGCTCGAAGCGGAGCGGCTGATCGCCGTGGAAAACACGCCCGAGGTGCACAACGTCATTGTGTGCACGCTGTGCTCGTGTTACCCACGCTCGCTGCTCGGCATGCCGCCCACCTGGTACAAGAGCCGCAACTACCGTTCGCGCGTGGTTTTTGAGCCGCGCGCCGTGCTGCGTGAATTCGGCACGGTGTTGCCCGACAGCGTCACTGTGCGCGTGCACGACTCCAACGCCGACATGCGTTATCTGGTGGTGCCAATGCGCCCCGCCGGCACTGAAGGCTGGAGCGAAGAACGCCTCGCCGGCCTGATTTCGCGCGACATGCTGGTGGGCGTGACAGCACCCAAAGCTCCATAATAAAAATATTAATTAAAACAAATACTTACGATGACAACCCCCGCGCTGCTGGACGCCGCATGGGCCGCCGGGCTGGTGGCGGCGTTCGACGCCAGCGGCGTACATCGCATGTGCACGCCGGGCGATTTCGCGAGCGGCGCCTGGTTCGAGGCCGAGGCCGCACGCATCGGCGCCGCTGTCACGCGCATGCCCGTGCCCACGCAGCGCACTGTCATCCACGAGGCGTATCTTGAATGTGGAGGACATCGTATCGATGGCCTGCCGATGTTCGATTCGCCTGCGATGGCCGGCCTGGCTGGCACGCTGTGCGTCAGTGGCACAAAGGGTTCGAGTGCTTCCAATGGTTCCAGTGGTTCCATTGGCTACGCCGAGTTTCCGCCCAACGCAGCCTCCATCAAGGGCCAGCCGCTGGAAAAGCTGCGCCGCTCCACACCGCATCAGGCGCTGGTCGTCGCCACGCGCGTCAGCGGCGATTCGCTGTCACCGATCAACGCGCAGTACTTCAACACGCCTTTCGGTCCGCCGGTGTTGCTGGTCGCCGGCATGCATCACGCGGTGCTCGAAGCACTGGCTGCCCAACAAACATCTGCGCGGCTGGTAAGCCACTACACACGCGAGGCGATGGCGTCCTACAACATCGAAGCGCGCGTCACCGGCGCGGCAAATGATACCGGCCCCATCGCCATCGTTACGCCCCGCACCGGATGGTGGGAATCCACTGCCGAACGTGCTGGCGGCATGGTGGCATGGCTCGCGGCCATGGATACAGCGGCGGAACTCAAACGCAGCGCCACCTTAAAGCGCGATGTGGTGGCGTGGGCCACCTGCGGCCACGAACTCGGCCACATCGGCCTGCAGGAACTCACGCGCCTGAACATGCCCACCGTTACCGGCGCAAAATACTGGCTGCACCTGGGCGCGAATCTCGGTGGTGCGGGCAATCTGACCATGATGGTGCGCGCCACCGTCAAAGCGGATGCCGAAGCCCTGCGCGATCTGCTGGTGGCCGAAGGCTACCCTGCGCAACACATCCTCGTCGAGCCTGACGGCAAACTGTCCGGTGAAGGCCACGACCTGCATCATCTCGGCGCTAAAGTGATGTCGCTGGCCGGCAGCAATCTGCATTTTCACGCGGCGAGCGACCGCTGGCCGGGCAACGTCAACGCGGCGGGTATTGCATCGATTTCACGCGCGGTAGCGCGCTGGGTTGCCGCACAGGCGGGGTAGTTGCGGGCTGCTTTGCCCGTGCACCGCGGCTTGCTGTGACCGGCTTGAGCCAATGACAGAACCGTTGGGAGCACACGCATGAAGACCATTGACGCCGCAAATTTCCCGGCGCAGCCCGTACGGCCCCTTCCGGCCGATGCGCATCTGCGTTCAACGCCCGGCAATGTGTCATGGGGCCTGATCCCGGCAAACGCGCCACCGGTGCTGCGCATAGCCTCGGGTCAGACGGTGCGCATCGACACGGTCTCGCAGCAGGGCATCACCGCAGGCATCGATCCCGTGGACTTCTTCGGCGCGGCCGGCATCGACCCCGGCCAGGTACTGGATGACGTCAAACAAATCTATCGCAACGTCAAACGTGAGCCGGGTGCTGGCGGGCATGTGCTGACCGGGCCGATTTACGTCGATGGCGCGCACCCCGGTGACATGCTCGAAGTGCGCATCCTAGACGTCGAGTTTCGCATCGACTACGGCGTCAACAACTCCGGGCCCGGCATGGGCGCGGCGCCGGAATTGCTCAAGGAGGTCGCGCGCAATATCATTCGTCTCGACCTCGAACGCGGCGTGGCAAAGTTTTCGCCGCGCATCGAACTGCCACTGGCGCCCTTCATGGGCATCATGGCCGTGGCGCCGCCGGTTTCGCAGGCACCGGCGAATACTCGCCCGCCCGGCGCCTTC
>SYEN01000160.1 GCA_005800795.1 Burkholderiales bacterium
GAACGCCATCCCCGCCCACCCAAACTATCGCAGTGCGCCGTGGTTCCGGAATACCATCGCAACACAGTGATTGTAATATACTCGCCACTTTAACGACACCCCGCAATGCTGGCAATTTTCGTCAAGAATTTGTCGCAAGTCATTGTTTAAATAAGATGTTTTTGCAACACGATGGCAGTCGCGATGGAAACGGATCACTACGAAAATTTTCCAGTCGCCTCCATCCTGATGCCTCCCCGCCTGCGCCGTCCCGTAGGCCTGATATACCGCTTTGCCCGTGAAGCCGATGATTTCGCCGACGAAGGCGACCTGCAGCCTACCCAGCGCCTTGCGTTACTCGACAGTTTCAGCCTCGAGCTCGACCACATCGAAGCCGGTCAAGTCCCTGAAATTGCGTGGTTTTCCCAACTGGCCGCGATCATCCGCGAGCATCATCTTCCGATACAACTTTTCCGTGATCTCCTCTCAGCCTTCTCACAGGACGTGGTCAAAGCGCGCTACGCCGACTACGATGACGTGCTCGACTACTGCCGCCGCTCCGCCAACCCGGTCGGGCGCCTGCTGTTGGTGCTATATGGCGCCGCAACGTCTCGAAACAACCAGTGGTCGGACGCCATCTGCTCCAGCCTGCAACTCATCAATTTCTGGCAGGATGTCGCCATCGACTACCGTAAAGACCGCATTTACTTCCCCCAAGATGAAATGGCACAGCACGGCGTCAGCGAATCGCAGATTGCCCATGCCGAAACTAACGGCCTATGGCGAGAATTCATGAGCTTTCAGGTCCAGCGTACGCGGCAGTTTTTGCACTCCGGAGCCCCGCTGGGCCGCGAACTCAAAGGCCAGCTGGGGCTTGAAATGCGCATGATCATCGCCGGCGGCGACCGCATCCTGAGCAAGATCATGAACGCAGATTACGATGTCTTCCGGCGGCGGCCCGTGTTAAAGGCCCATGATTGGGTGTTGATGCTGGCGAAATCGGCTTTCTGATCGGCTTTTTGACATGACGCCGGACGAGTATTGCCAGCAAAAGGCCGTGCAAAGCGGCTCCAGCTTCTACTACAGCTTCCTCTTCCTGCCGCCCGAGCGCCGCCGTGCCATCACTGCGCTCTACGCCTATTGCCGCGAAGTCGACGACGTGGTCGATGAATGCACCGACGTGAATGTGGCGCGCACCAAGCTCAAGTGGTGGCGCGACGAAGTTGCCAATCTTTACGACGGCAAGCCGCAACACCCGGTCACCAAGGCGCTCGCCTGCGCCATCGTTGCCTACGACATCCAGCAACAGCACATGCTGGAACTCATCGACGGCATGGCAATGGATCTCGACTACAACCGCTACCCGGATTTCGACACGCTGAAACTCTATTGCCATCGTGTGGCCGGCGTGGTCGGGCTGATGTCGGCCAGCATCTTCGGTTACAGCGAGAAAAAAACCCTCGAATACGCGTCGGAACTAGGCCTCGCGTTTCAGCTCACCAACATCATCCGGGATGTTGGTGAAGACGTACGTCGCAACCGCATCTACCTGCCGCTCGACGAACTGGAAAAATTCGGCGTCACCGAGTCTGACATCGAAAACGCAAGGGATGGCACAAACTTCCAGAATCTGATGACGTTCCAGATTGAACGCGCCATCACCCACTACGACGCCGCATTCGCCAAACTGCCCCAACGGGACCGCAAACTGCAAATTCCCGGCATCATCATGGCCGGCATTTACCGCACCCTGCTCGAAGAAATTCGCGATGACGGATGTAAAGTGCTGAAACAGCGTACTTCGCTGACACCGGTGCGTAAGTTGTGGATCGCCTCCCGCACCTGGTTAAAGGGGTGAGCAGGTGAAATTCCCCGGCGCCCTGATAACGGCATTGGTTTTGCATGCCGCGCCAGTTATTGCTGCCGAACCCGCCTCGGTTGCAACTGACGCGGGCAAGGCCGCGGCAGTGACCGCAAACACTGTTGCTCCTGCCACCTCCGAGAACGCACGCGACGTACTGGCGCGCGTGCGTCCGGCGGTGATTCAGATCAAGGGCTTTTTCGGCGCCAATACGGCGCAAGCCTTTCACGGCACCGGCTTCGCAGTGGCCGAGGGCGGTGTTTTCATGACCAATTACCACGTGGTCGCGCAGCAGGTGCAATACCCCGACAAGTTCCGGCTGGAATACCGCACGCCGGAGGGTAAAACCGGCAAAGTCAGCGTGGTGTCGGTCGATGTGCGGCATGACCTTGCGGTGGTGCGTGCCGTCGACCATTCACCCGCGCCGGTAAAGCTCGTTCCCGCGATTCCGGTCAAGGGCGAACGCGCGTACTCGGTGGGTTTTCCGCTTGACGTGGGGCTCACTATCACTGAAGGCGTCTCCAATGGTGCTGTGGAAGACTCATTTGACCCGCGTATACACTATTCCGGCGCCATCAACGGGGGTATGTCTGGCGGTCCGGCACTCAACGCCACGGGTCATGTGATTGGCGTCAACGTCTCCGGCTATCGCTTTGAACAACTGGTGAGCTTTCTGGTACCGGCCGAACACGCGCAGGCCCTGCTCAGACGTTCTTTAACCGCGCCACCCGACGACGGCAAGCGCAGGAACGAGGTGCAAACGCAAATGCGCGGCCACGCAGCTGCACTCCTCGGCGCGCTGAAGCAGGGTATGCCGACACAAGCGGTCGCGGGATATCGGCTGCCCGCAAAGCTCGCACCGTTCATCGACTGCAACGCGTCCGGTGATCCCACGCCCAACCAGCCGGTGCAAGTGACGCGCATCAACTGCTCGGCCAAAGCCGGGCTCTACGTGGAACAGGGCCTCTACAGCGGCGACCTGCGCTACTCGCATTTCGTGTTGTCCACTGACAAACTCGATGCGTGGCGCTTTGTCCACCGACTCTCGGAACTGGCCTCGGCCACCGGCGCGTATGGCTCGCGCCGGCACGTCGGGCCGTTCAGTTGCGAGAATCGCAATCTGCGTCTCACGGGCTTTGATGCCAGCGTGCTGGTGTGCGTACGAAGCTATCGCAAACTGGAAGGCCTCTACGACTTCACCGTGCGCGTAAGCAGCCTCAATGGCGTCAAACGCGGCTTCGCCAGCCACCTCGACATGTTCGTCTGGATTTCGATGCCGGCATGAGCTTTATCCGCCGGTACGTCGACGCCATGGAGTGGACGCCATGACAGCAGAGGCGAACGCGGGTTACGCCGTTGTTGAAGTCATGGATACGCACGAGCGCGTGATCGCGCGTGAACGCATCGCGCTGACTGCAGACAAGCGCACCTTCACCGTCGGCCGCAGCATGCAGGCGGATATCATCATCGGCGATGCCTACTGCGCCCCGCTGCACGTGGCCATCGAAATCATGCCCGAAGGCACAGTACGGGTCAGCGATCTGGGCACGATGAACGGCGTCATTGTGATGCACAAGCGATATGTGCAGGGCGGATTACCCGGCGCAGCGCAAGCGCTCGAAGTGCCGGAAGGCAGACTCAGCATCGGTCGTACCACACTGCACGTGCGCACAGCCAGCGAACTTCTCGCACCGGAAAAACCGGATCGTGCCCGCTCGGCGTCACCACTGCGCGACCCGGCGTGGATAGCCGGTATCGGTGCGCTGGCTGGTGGGATTCAACTGGCCTACAGTGGATGGCTGGGCGCGCCGCGTGACCTCGCCACCACCATCGCCACTATGCTGATCTCTGGCGCGCTCGCGGCCGGCGCATGGGTTGCAGTATGGGCACTGCTGTCCCGCGTGATGCAGGGTGAATGGCGCTGGTTGCGGCACGCCGCCATTTTCCTCGGCGTGGCAGCCGTGTACGTGGCCATCGACAGCGCGCTTGAACTGGGCTGGTTCACGCTGGGGCTGCCGCAATGGAGCACGCGAGCGGCCTGGATCGGCGTATTCGCGCTGGGCGCGGCACTGTACCTGCACCTGCTCCACGCCTCAAGTCTCTCGCGCCGCCGCGCGGCGATCATCGCTTGCATCGTACTAATGGGCACCGGCGGCCTCGGCCACTGGCTGCAAGCACGTTATCAAATGCGCGACGTCAACTACATCGCCACCACCGTGCGCATCTATCCGCCATTGCTGCGGTTGCGTGGGCCGGATACGCTCGCCAACTTTTTCGAGGACACGAACAAACTACGCGACGCTGCGGATGCCAAACGCAAAGCCATGCGCAGCGAGGACGATGAAGACTCTGACCATTTTTAACAACTTTTCCTTATAAATTATGAACTTACAATTAAGCAACAAAACTGCCCTTGTTACCGGCGCCAGCCAGGGTATAGGCCGCGCCATCGCCAAATGCCTGGCCGCCGAAGGCGTCCAAACCTGCATAGTAGCCCGCCGCAAAAACCTGCTCGATGAGCTGTCCGCCGAAATTACAGCCGCAGGCGGCAAAGCGCCAAAAATTGTCGTCATCGACGTGATGGAACCTGACGCTGCTACACGCCTTGCGCATGCCGCCGAGGAGGCGCTGGGCGCAATCGACATCCTCATCAACAGTGCCGGCGGCAGCAAACCCGCAATCCACGTCGATGCCCCTGACAGCGCATGGGAAGAATCCATGACGCTCAATTTCGTGCGCGTGCGCCAGCTCACCCATGCCGTGTTGCCCGGCATGATGCAGCGCCAATGGGGCCGCGTCATCAACATCAGCGGCAAATCCGAACCGGAGGCGCTGGTCGCCGCCAATCCCACCAAAGCGGCAATCCACGC
>SYEN01000161.1 GCA_005800795.1 Burkholderiales bacterium
CATGGTGCGCATCGGCGGCATGACCTACGCGTGCGAACCCGGCGCGCCCGCCGGCAAGCGCATTTCGGACATGCGGCTGAACGGCAAGCCACTGGATGCCGACAAGCGCTACAAAGTCGCCGGCTGGGCCTCTGTGGCGGAAGGCGTGAAGGGCGAGCCAGTGTGGGAACTGGTCGAACGCCATCTCAAGAATCGCAAGACCATCACCGCGCGCGCGCCGAATGTGCCGCGCATCGTTGGCATGAAGGGGAATGCAGGACTGGCGGATTAAACGGCAACCCGGCCGGCGAATGCCGCCGCCTTGGGGATTACATATAACTAATTGATTTTATTGAATTATTTTTGATGCTTGGTATCGGCCGCCTCTGCACAATCTCGCGAACACAGCCTAGATCGTTACCTGAGCCAATCCGGCTTTCCTCCTCCACCCGCCGCCACGCCCAATGCCGCGCCACGCGGCCCGATGCCCGGCCCTTCACGCTGAAAATTGGTGCAGTAGGCAAACGACAAATTGCGCTCCCGGTCGCACCACGCGAACGCACCGCCAGTGCCGGTGTGGCCGAAGGCTTTCATGTTGGCACCCATCGGTACGGTGTTGGGTTCGTTGTGCATGAAGCCGTAGCCCATGCGGATGCGGCGCTGGGTCATGATGCAGTCGTCTTCCCACACGATTTGCGCGGCGCGTTCCACCGCCGCTGCGCTGAGCAGGCGCACGCCGCCGATTTCGCCGTTACCGGCAAGCATGGCGTAGACGCGGGCCATGGCGCGCGCGCTGCCGTGGCCGCCGAAAGACGCCACTTCGAGTTCGCGGATTTCGCGGCAGTTCTGAAAGTAACCCATCTTGGGCGCCGAGCGGAACGCGCGGCCCATGGGTGTCGTGTCATCGCCCGCGATCTTGAAAAAGCCGTTCTTGGGATTCGGGTGCATGTCGGAAACCCGCGCGATTTCATCGGGCTTTAAACCGATGTTGTAATCCGCACCCAGCTTGCCGGTGACTTCTTCGCGCAGAAAAGTGCCGACCGTTTTGCCGCTGACGCGCCGCACGATTTCGCCGAGGATAAAACCGATGTTGATGGAGTTATACGCACCTTTGGTGCCGGGCTCCCACGCCGGTTCCTGCTGCTCGATCGCGCGGATATGCGTTGCCCAGTCAAACCACGAGCCCGGAGGCGCGTGGTCGCAAAAAATCACGCCGCAGGTGTGCGACAGCACATGGCGCACCAGCACGCCGGCCTTGCCTGCTTGTGCAAACTCGGGCCAATAGCGCGCCACCGGCGCATCAAAATCGATCAAGCCACGGTCGATCAGGATGTGCGTGCACAACGCGCACATACTTTTCGCCACCGAGTTCATGATCACGATGGTGTTTTGTTGCCATGGCTCGGTGCGCGCCAAATCTTTGTAGCCGCCCCACAGATCAACCACCGGTACGCCGTCTTCGTAGACGCAAACAGCCGCCCCCACTTCGCCGCGCTCGACGAAGTTGCGTTCGAACTCCGCGCGCACGCGGGCAAAGGGCGGGGTGCAAGTACCGTTGATAGTTACGGGGGCTGGGTTCATGTCAGTGACCGATGGTTGATATTATTCATTGAGAAATCGTAGCCAGTGTCAGCGCAGCAAATACCGGGCTGTATCCCATGTATCGCTACGCTCTCGCAAATCCTACTCCTGCGGTATCCCCGTCTCACGTATGACTTTCGCCCACGCCAGATACTGATCGCGCGTGTGGTTGGTCAATTCCGCCGCGGTGGAGGTTTGCACTTCCACGCCCTGTTTGCCGATTTGATCGCGAACGTCGGGCCGCGACAGTACGGTATTCAGGTCACGCGACAGGCGCGCGACGATATCGCGGCTTATCCCTGCAGGGCCAAACACGCCCTGCCACGGCGAGATCGAAACGCCGGGCATTCCCGCTTCGGCGATGGTCGGCACATCCGGTGCGAGTGAACTGCGCTTGGGCAGCAGCACCGCCACCATGCGCAGCCGGCCTGCCTGCGCCTGCGCCAGCGCAGGGATCGGCGCCATGATGGCGAATTGCAGGCGACCGCCCATCAGATCAGTCGTTGCGGGGGCATCGCCTTTGTAGGGACTGTGCGTGATGTCCAGTTTGGCGAGCGATTTGAATTGTGCGGTGGCGACAATGCTGCCGGCGTTGCCGGTGCCATAGTTCACCTTGCCCGGATTGGCGCGCGCATAGTCGATCAGTTCGCTCAGCGTCCTGGCGGGCACCGTAGGCGAAACAAATACAATGAATGTGACGTGGCCCACCATGCCCAGAGCGCTGAAATCCTTGACCGGATCATACGGCGGTACCTTTCGCAGCGCGGGCGCAGCCGACATCGGCGTGTTGGTGCCGAGAAACGTGGTGTGGCCGTCGGGTGCGGCCTTGATGACGATGTTGGCCGCCAGCACGCCATCCGCGCCGGGGCGGTTGTCCACCAGCCACTGCTGGCCCATCACCTGCGTCATGTGCTGCGCGATGATGCGCGCAATGCCATCGGCAGACCCCCCCGGCGGAAATGGCACAAGGAAGCGGATGGGACGGTTGGGGTAGGCTCCCTGTTGCGCTGAGGCGTGCGGCATGATGGCAGCCATCGAAACGGCAAGTGCCTTGATGATCCAGTTCATTGGCATGTCGTGCTTCTCCGGTAGCACCGATTTTAGCGCTTGGCGGTTGGGGCGCCACCTGGCTTTATAAAAATATCTTTTAAAACAAATACTTATGCAGCACACACCCCATCTGCCACTGCCCTCCGGTTCGCGGCCGCCGGAGATGCATCTGGCAATGACAAGAGCCACGCAAGATTCCGCTTATCGCAGCGCACCGTCAAGAACCCGGTGGCGATCCGAAGTGCAGCAGTGAAGCTGGCACAATCACGGCTTTCGCAAACAATGCACAAAATCGGCAGGATGATATGAGCAAGAAAATCGCAGTACTCGGTTGCGGCGCCATCGGCAGCAGCGTCAGCGCCGATCTCACCAAAGCCGGCTTGGACGTCACCGTCATCGATCAATGGCCGGCGCAAGTGGAAAAAATTCGCAACGACGGCATTGAAGTCACCATGCCCGATGGCGTGGTGAAAACGCGCATCAACGCGCTGCATCTGTGCGATCTGTCATCAGCGAAGCTGATGTTCGACAATGTGTTCATGTGCGTGAAATCGAACGATCACCGCTGGTTGGCGGAATTCATCAAGCCCTATCTCAAGCCGGATGGCGTGTTCGTCGCAATCCAGAACGGCTTTAACGAGGAATCGCTGGCAACCGTCATAGGCAAAGAGCGGCTGGTCGGCTGCGTGGTGGAACTGTCGGCGGAAATTTTCAATCCCGGTTTCGTCAAGCGCAACACCACGCACAAGACCACGTGGTTTTCGGTCGGCGAACATGACGGGTTTCTCACGCCACGCGTGAAAGAAATCCAATCGCTGCTCAATCACGTAGGCGTGTGTGAAATCACCGGCACCATCCAGAGTGCCAAATGGACCAAGCTCGTCGCCAACAGCATGACCATGGGGCCGTTTGGTCTGCTGGGGCTGGGCAACACTGAAGCCGCGCACCTGCCCGGCATGTTTGAGCTGTCCGTGGCGCTGGGCAAGGAATCCGCCGCCGTCGGCGAGGCGATGGGTATGCGCATGGAGCCGATCTTCGGCCTGCGCGCCGACGAATTCGCCGGCACCATCGAGGAAAACATCGTCACTGCGATGAAAACGCTGCTCGGTCATGTCAGCCGCGGCCGCACCGCGCCGATCCACGATCACATGAAAGGCCGCATCAGCGAAATGGCGTTCATCAGCGGTCTGGTTGCGCGCAAGGGCAAGGAACTGGGCATAACCACCACCTGCAACGCGGCAGTGGCGGAACTCGACCGGCGAATTAACAGCGGTGAACTGCCGATGGATCGCGCCAATTTCGATTTACTGAAGCAAATGACCGGGCTACGAGATAAATCGTAAGTATTTGTTTTAATTCACTTTTTTACAACAGCGTTTTCCACCGTCCAGCCGCCACCCAGCGCCCGTACCAGTTGCGCCGCCGCCGTCAGCCGCCGCCCCAGTATCGCCAGTGCCGTGCGCTCGTTGCTGAGCAACGTGGTTTGCACGGTGACCACGTTCAGAAAACTGACGAGACCGGCCTTGTATTGGTTCACAGTGAGTTCAACCGACTGGCGTGCGGCAACCACCGCTTCGTTTTGCACCTTGGCTTCCTGTTCAAGGATGCGCAGTGTGGCGAGCGCGTCTTCGACGTCCTGAAATGCGTTGAGCACCGTTTGGATATAGGTGGCGACGCTGGCGTCATACGACGCAATCGCCTGATTGGTGAGCGCCCTGCGCTGGCCACCGTCGAAAATGGACTGCGCGAGATCCGGCCCCAGCGACCACACGCGGCTGGGCGCGGAAAGCCAGCGCGACCAACTCGTGTTCTGAAAGCCCACGCTGCCTGACAACGTCAGCGACGGATAAAACGCGGCCTTCGCCACGCCAATTTGCGCATTGGCCGCCGCCACGCGCCGCTCGGCAGCCGCAATGTCTGGCCGGCGTTCAAGCAGTTCCGACGGCAAGCCGGCCGGTATCGCGGGCACCACGGCTTTCACCACCGCCGGCGGCAAGGCAAATTCGGCGGGCGCTGCGCCCAACAGCGCAGCAATGGCATGTTCCAGTTGCGCGCGTTGCACGCCGGTGTCGATGGACTGCGCCTGCGTGCTCTTGAGTTGCGCCTCGGCCTGAGCCACGTCCACGCGTCCGGCCAGGCCCGCCTTGTAGCGGTTTTGCGTGAGCTGCAACGATTTGGCAAAAGCCTCGGCGGTTTCATCGAGCAGTTTTTTCTGCGTATCAAGCACGCGCAACTGCAGATAGTTGATCACCAGTTCAGATTGCAACAGCAATCGCGTGGACTCAAAATCCGCTGCACTGGCGTCGGCACTCGCCTGATTCGATTCGATATTGCGACGTACGCGGCCCCAAAGATCGGCGTCCCAACTGGCGCTGGCGCCGATGTCGTAGGTGGTCGCAGATGCTCGCGCCCCCGAGCCTGCGCGTGTCACGCCCGCTGCGCCGGACACCGTGGGCAGCAAAGCCGCCCGGGCTGATTGTGTCAGCGCTTGCGCGCGGCGGTAATTCGCCTCGGCCACGCGCAAAGTTAAATTGGAAACCGCAATCTTGTCCGCCAGCACGTTCAGTTGCGGATCGCCGAAGATCTCCCACCATTTGCCACGCGTCACATTGTCGCGCGGCTTGGCAATTTTCCAGTCCTTGTTTTCCTTGTAGGCCGGCGGTGATACGGTTTGCGGACGGCGATAGTCTGAGACCAGCGCACACGAAGCCAGCAGCACGCAGCCAGCGATCACAACCCCCACCCTCATCACCTGCTTGAACCTCATGATCTTCCTTCGGCAACCTGCAAGGTCACGGGCTTTCCACGCAGGCGTAAACACCACAAACGGAATCGATCCAGATACAGATAAACCACCGGTGTGGTGTAGAG
>SYEN01000162.1 GCA_005800795.1 Burkholderiales bacterium
GAAAACGGCGAGTTTCAGCGTGTCGGCGAAACCCACAGCCGCACCTCGAATGCGCGCGTGGTCGCCGCCCCCAACCGCGATCTCAAACAGGAGATCCGCGCCGGGCGTTTTCGCGCGGATTTGTATCACCGGCTGTCGGTGTTCACCATCGACGTGCCGCCGCTGCGCGAACTGGGTGATGACCGCGTCACGCTGCTGGAACACTTTCGCGGGTTTTATGCGCGACAATCAAACCTCGCACCGTTCACGCTGGACGCGCGCGCGCAAGCGCTGTGGATGCAGTATGGCTTTCCGGGCAATGTGCGCGAGCTGCGCAACATCGTGATTCGTCTGGCCACCAAGTGCGCCGGACAAACGGTGACGGAGCAACAGTTGCGCGCGGAACTCGATGCGGATGCCGAGTTGCAGGCGGGCGGCAATGAGGCTGGCATGCCTTTGATCGCGTTAGAGGCAGCGGCGGTGACCGACAGCGCACGCAAACAACTGCAGGCGGGCAAGGGCTTCAATCTGGATGAAACGCTGGCGCGCTGGGAGCGCGGCTATGTGGAAGCGGCGCTGGAACTGTCGCATGGCAATCTGTCGCGCGCGGCCAAACTGCTGGGCGTCAATCGCACGACGCTCTACAGCCGCATGCAAAACTATGCGCTGGACGCCAGCGGCGCCCACGGCAGCACTGAAAAAAATAATCAATAAAATCAATGTATTATGAATTTTTCGGCCTCACGCAAGCCCCCTTTCGGATCACCCCGAACACGGATTTTTTCTTCGGCGGCGGCAATCGCGGGCCGATTCTGGAAGCACTGATTTACGCTGTCTCCAACGGCGAAGGCATTATCAAGGTCAGCGGCGAGGTCGGCAGCGGCAAGACCATGCTCTGCAATATGCTGATGGAGCGGCTGCAAGAGAACGTCGAGATTGTTTATCTGGCCAACCCCAGCGTATCGCCCGATGAAATTCTGCACGCCATCGCGTTTGAATTGCAGTTGGGCATCGAGCGTCAGGCGACCCGCCTCGAAGTCATGCAGGCGTTTCAGGAACATCTGCTCAAACGCCACGCCGAGGGGAAGCGCGTGGTGGTGTTCGTGGAAGAATCGCAGGGCATGCCCATCGCCACGCTGGAAGAAATCCGCCTCTTGTCGAACCTTGAAACGCGCAACGACAAGCTGCTACAGATTGTGCTGTTCGGCCAGCCCGAGCTCGACGATAACCTGCGCCAGCCGAATATCCGCCAGTTGCGCGAACGCATCACGCACAGCTTTGGCCTCGCGCCGCTGACGGTGAACGAAGTGCGCGAATATCTGATGTTCCGTCTGCGCGCGGCGGGCTATCGCGGACCGGATCTGTTCAGCGGCAAAATCGTCAATATGATTGCGCGCGCCTCGGGCGGTCTGACGCGGCGCATCAACCTGATTGCCGACAAGGCACTGCTAGCAGCCTTCTCCGAAAACACGCACACCGTAAAGCCGCGCCATATCGAAGCCGCACTGCGCGACAGTGAATTCAGCCATGTCGCAGTGGGAGGCGCACCGGCCTTACGGTGGACGTGGTTGCTGGCGGCACTCGGCGGCGTGGCGCTCGGTGCAGCGGGCTACGCCTGGATTGCTGGCCGTGCCGAAGTTGGGCCTGCGCAGCAACCCGTTAAACCCGCTGTTTTGCCGGCGCCGGCAGCCCCCGCACCACCGGCCAGCGCTGAGAATCCTCCGGTGCCGGCACCGGTGCCACCACCGCCCGCCAACGCCGCAGTACCTCAGACGCCAGATTCATCGGTACCGCCAACACCACAGACCAAAGCCGAGGCAGAAACCCAGCCTGCCGCCAGCCCCGAAGTCGGCAAAAACGCAACAAGAGACCTCTTGCAGGAAAGACTGGATGCAACCACAGTCTGGCTGGCGCAGCAAAGTAACACCGCATGGACACTACAGGCCCTGTCCAGCGACTCCGATGATGACTTAAGGAACTATCTTAGAATTCTCTCTAAATCCGTTGATATTAATAGTATTTTTGTATATCGTAGACTTGGAAATGCCGATAGAAAACCGACGCTGTCGGTGCTGTATGGCAGTTATGGCAGCAAGGCTGCAGCGGAAAAAATGCTGCCCGGTCTGCCAGCTCAACTGAAATCGAATCGTCCGTGGCCGCGATCCATCGATAGTATCCGCGCAGAATTGTAGTGAGGTAAGCGCCACGGTCGAAAAGGGATGGTATGCACACATCGTTGACCTGTGAACGTGACACCCGAAGAGAACCGCTTCGCAGAGGCATTGTTGCTGCCGCCAAAGGTGTTGTGGTGGGCGTTGCGGTCGGTTTGACCGGCTGCGCCGCGCCGCCGACCACCAAGGTGTCGCCATCGCAGGGCCATATCACCGCGCCCGCCCCCAGGGCCGAATCGGCAGGCAGCACAGCTACAGCCGATATACCGCCGCCCGCGCGCGTCAGCACCTTTGTGCCGCCGCCCAAGCCTGCGGTCAAACCGCAAACCTACAGCGTAGTCGTCAACGAAGTGCCGGTGAAGGAATTGCTGCTGGCCCTGTCGCGCGACACCAAACAGAACATCGACGTGCACCCCGGCATCAGCGGGCTGGTCAGCCTTAACGCGATCAACGAAACGCTGCCCGCAATCCTTGAGCGTATTTCCAAACAAATCAATCTGCGCTACCGCGTCGAGGGCAACACCATCATCGTGTCGCCCGACACCGCGTATATGAAAACCTACCGTATCGCTTACGTGAACATGACGCGCGACACCACGTCCACCGTCAACGTATCAGGCGAAATCGCCTCCAGCGGCTCCACCGGTTCCGGTGGCGGCGCGAGCACGGGTGGCTCCGGCACGCAGGTGAAAACCGTCTCCACCAACGATTTCTGGAAACTGCTGACCGAAAACATCCGTTCCATCGTAACTGCCACGCGCAACCAAAGCCAGACGGCCGAAGACCGTGCGCGCCGCGCTGAACCCACCATGGCCGCTCGCGAAGAACGCATGCAACAAGCCGAAGTGGTGGCGCGCGCGGGCACCGGCGCCAACAATCTGTTTAACACGGCGTTCGGCCCAGGCTCAAACACCGCGCAGCAGGCGCTGGACAACCGAGACGATATTATCGCCAACCCAGTGGGGGGCACTATCAGCGTGCTCGCCACCGAGCGGCAACATCAACTGATCCAGCAACACATCGACAGCATCACCAATTCGGCGTAGCGCCAGGTACTGATCGAGGCCACCATTGTCGAAGTCAAACTGTCGAATACCTATCAGGGCGGCATTGATTGGAGCCGACTCGCGGTATCCGGCGGCATCCAGTTGACGCAATCGCTGCTTACCGGCTTTGGTGCGGCGGGCGCAGCGGTGGGTCTGGCACAAGCGGGCGCTAACTTTTTTCAGGTGCGCTACACCAATCCCACCTCGAGCGTCGGCAGTATCGCCGGTACGGTACGGCTGCTGGAAGAATTCGGCGACACCAAAATACTGTCCAGCCCCAAGCTGATGGCGCTGAACAATCAGACCGCGCTGCTGAAAGTTGTTGATAACATTGTTTATTTTGAGGTTCAGGGATCCACCGTTGCGGGCACGGCGGGCAGTCCACCGATCCAGACCTTTACCTCCACACCGAAAATCGTGTCGGTGGGCGTGGTGATGGGTGTAACGCCGCAAATTGCCGACGACGGTCGCGTATCGCTCAACGTGCGGCCGACGATTTCGCGCGTGTTGCGTTTCCGCAACGACCCCAATCCCAGCCTGTGCGACGCCAATCGCACCAATTGCGTACCCAGTCAGGTGCCCGAGGTGCAGGTGCGCGAAATGGAATCCGTACTGCAAATCGGCAGTGGACAAACCGTCATCCTCGGTGGGCTGATGCAGGATGACGTGCGCCTGAACCGCGAGCAGCTTCCCGGCGCCGATCTCGCCGGCGCGGCGGGCGATCTTGCGCGCTTTCGCAATGAAAACGCGACCAAGACCGAATTGGTGATTTTTCTGCGGCCCACCGTGGTTTCCAACGCCTCGCTCGAAAGCGACGAACTGCGCATGTTCCAGCGTTATTTGCCGCAGGCGGAACCCGCAAAAACCTCGGACTCTTCGCGGACGACCGGCGCCGAAAAATGAGCCTGTTGATGAAGGCGCTGGAAAAAGCCGCGCAAGCGCGTGACAAGTCGCCTGCCGCACCAGCCCCGTTCAGTCTTGAAACCGTGGATATCAAACCTGCGGTCAGCGTGCAAGCCGAGGCCGCGCCCGCCAGCGCATCGTTGTACACACCACCTGCGGCGAACTCTGGAGTGGCCCCTGCAAACGAAAGCAACGCCCAGACACGTGCCGCCGCCGTCTTGACTGCAACCGCCACGCCTGCTGCCGGATCCAGCGCGCTGGCAAAGTTGGCGGCACGCCCTGTGGTACTGATCGGCGCCTTGGCTGGATTGGCCATGCTCAGCTATGGTGCGTATGTGTATGTGCAAATTGCGCATCCCAGCCTGCTGATCAAATCACCACCGCGCACGCAACCGGTTCCGGTAGCCACAGCGCCCGCAACAACGCCGGTGCCAGCGCCCACGACAGCACAACCCGCCGAAGCGCCAACCGGCATGGTCACCATGCAATCGGTACTCAGCGGCCGCAATGTGCCCCCGGACGCGGCCAGCACGCAGCCGCCCGCCGCAACACCGCCGACAACATCTTCAACCCTGACCGGTGCGCTGCCCGCCGTGAAATCTGCCGCCACGCCTGCAGCGCCCCCTGCATCCGCCACGTCGCCGGCCGCTCTCCCGGCAAGAGTCGCCATCCGTCAGGGGGACGCAGCCACGCCCCGCATTAACGCCGCTGTCAACGACGCTTACAGCGCTCTCCAGGCAGGTCAGTTCGACAGTGCACGGCAACTTTACCAGCAGGCATTGCGCGGCGATCCCAAAAACATTGATGCGCACTTGGGGCTTGCCGCTATCGCGCAACACCACAACCGGCCTGAGGATGCACAACAACACTTCCTGTCAATACTCGATGTCGAGCCCCGTCACGCGCTGGCGCAAGCAGGGCTGATTTCGCTGATCAGCCGGGCCGATCTGCAAGCGGCGGAAACCCGCTTAAAGCAGTTGATCGCGCGCGACCCGTCCGCGCCGCTGTATTTCAATCTGGGTAATGTGCATGCGGAGCAAGGCCAGTGGTCGCAGGCCCAGCAGGCCTATTTTCAGGCACACACGCTCGATTCGCGCAATCCTGACTACGCCTATAACCTCGCGGTCGGACTGGAGCACCTGGGGCAACATAAAATCGCGCTCGATTATTACCGCAAGGCGCTGCAACTGGCTGCCGAGAAAGGCGCGGCAAACTTCGATACCACGCGGATTCAGGCGCGCATCGCGCAACTAGTAGACCGCACTAAGTAGTTCTAATCATGGCTGAACAGCGTAAACGTTTGCGACTGGGCGACCTGCTGGTGCAGCAGGGCTTGATCTCGCCCGATCAACTGATGATTTTGCTGGCGGAACAACGCAATTCCGGCGTTCCACTGGGGCGCCTGGTTGTGCGGTTGGGCTTCGCCACCGAAAGCGCCGTGCGTGACGCCATGGCGCGCACCGTCGGCCAGGAATCGATAGATCTCTCGAACGTGGTCGCCGATCCGGACGCATTGCAGCTGGTGCCGCAGGATTTCGCGCGCCGCAATCAGGTGCTGCCGCTCGCGTATTCGCCTTCCGAGCGCTCGCTGACCATTGCTGCCACGGAAATTTTCAACGTCGTGGTGATGGATCAGTTGCGCGCGCTGGTCGGCGCCAATGTCGATATCCGCTCGCAGATCGCCGCCGAGGCGCAGGTCGAGGAGTACATCGACCGTTTTTACGGCTACGAGTTGTCAGTCGACGGCATTCTCAAGGAAATCGAAACCGGCGAAATCGATTACGAAAGCCTGCGCGCCGGCGGCGACGAATACACGCAACCGATGGTGCGGCTGGTCAACGCGCTGCTGGTGGATGCAGTCAAGCGCGGCGCTTCGGACATCCACTTCGAACCGGAATACGCATTCCTGCGCATCCGTTACCGTATCGACGGCGTGCTGGAGACCGTGCGCAGTCTGCACAAAACATTTTCGTCCGGCATCACCGTACGGCTGAAAGTGGTCAGCAACATGAACATCGCCGAGACACGGGCACCGCAGGACGGGCGCCTGTCGCTCACCATGAACGGCCGTCAGGTGGATTTTCGTGTCTCCACGCAGCCAACCATTTACGGTGAGAACATCGTGCTGCGCGTGCTCGACCGAGAGAAATCGATCATCAGTCTCGAGCACATGGCGCTGCCGGCAGCGACTATGGAAAATCTGGATCGGCTACTGGCGCGGCCCGAAGGCATCATGATCGTCACCGGCCCCACCGGTAGCGGCAAGACCACCACGCTGTATTCGCTGCTGGCGCAGGTCAACGATGAAACCGTCAACATCATGACGCTGGAAGACCCGGTGGAGTATCCGCTGAATCTGCTGCGGCAGACTTCGGTGAACGAAGTTGCACGCATGGATTTCGCCAACGGTATCCGCTCCATCATGCGTCAGGATCCGGACATTATTCTGGTGGGCGAAATGCGCGACAAGGAAACGTCCGAAATGGCGTTTCGAGCGGCGATGACCGGCCATCAGGTGTTCACCACGCTGCATACGAATTCGGCGCTGGGCGCGTTTCCGCGGCTGCTCGATCTGGGCATACAGCCGGGAATCATGGCGGGCAACATCATTGGCATCGTCGCGCAGCGGCTGGTGCGCGTGCTGTGCAAAGCGTGCAAACAGCCTTACACACCTGCGGAAGATGACCGCCGGCTGCTGGGCATCTCAGCCGGCGCCGATGTAACGCTTTACAACGCCGTGGGCTGCGCCGAGTGCGGCGGCAAAGGCTACAAGGGCCGCACACCGATCATGGAGCTGCTGGTGATGGACGGCGATCTGGATGAGCTGGTGGCGCGCGGTGCCACCGCGCGTGAACTACGCGATACCGCCAAAAGCAAGGGCTTTCAAACGCTGGCCGACGCCGGCATACGCCGCGTACTTGACGGCGATTCCACCATTTCGGAAGTCCTGCGGTCAGTCGATCTCACGCTCAATCAGCGCGGGTTGTAGAGTGCCCAACCCCGCGTCATGACGACACCCAGCGTCTACCGCGCACACTTGCCTCATGCCCTCCTTCCGCTATAAAGCCGTAGAGAAATCTGGACGGCAGGCCTTGGGCGGCATGGAAGCCGTCAACGAGGTCGATCTCGAATTGCGCTTAAAGCGCATGGGGCTCGATCTCATTACCGCAACCGAGGTGGATCGCCAGACCTCCATCGTCGCCGGCGCCGCCAAAATCACTCGGCTCGATCTGATCAACTTCTGCTTCGACATGGAGCAGATGAATCGCGCCGGCATACCGATCATTGATGGCCTGCGCGACCTGCGCGACACGCTGGAAAACACACGCTTTCGCGAGGTGTTGACCGTGATGGCCGAAGACATGGACAGCGGCAAAACCCTGTCGCAATGCATGGCTGGACAGCCCGAAACCTTCAACAGGGTATTTGTCAGTCTGATCAAGGCGGGTGAACAGACAGGCCGTGTGGTGGATGTCTACAAGAGCCTCGCTGATTCGCTCAAATGGCAGGACGAGCTCGCCTCACAAACCAAAAAACTGCTGATCTATCCGGTGATGGTGCTGGTGGTGGTTACCGGCGTGATCGTGTTTCTGCTGACGTTTTTGGTGCCGCAAGTCACCACGCTGCTGAAAACCATGAACGTCGCACTGCCGATTCAAACGCAAATCCTGATCGGCGCCTCGAACATCGTCAAAAGCTGGTGGCCGCTGCTGCTGGCCGTGCCGGTGTTTGCAATTGCCGCAGTCGCCGTCGCGATACGCCACAGCACGCGCATGGCGTATCTGTGGGACTACGCCAAGCTGCGCATTCCGGTGGTGGGGCCGCTGCTACAAAAAATCATCCTCGCGCGCTTCGCAAATTTTTTCGCGTTGATGTACGAATCAGGCATCACCGTACTCGACGCGCTAAAGACCAGCGAAGAAATCGCCGCCAACCGCTATATCGCCGATGGCCTCGCACGCGCGGGCCAGCAGATTTCCGCCGGGCAAACGCTGACCGATGCCTTTCGCGATCTGGGCGTGCTGCCTGCGATGGTGATCCGCATGCTACGCGTGGGCGAGAACACCGGCGCACTCGACGTCGCGCTGCGTAACGTCAATTATTTTTACACACGGGATGTGCGCGAATCGGTGGACAAGGCCATGAAAATGCTGGAACCCACGCTAACCATGGGACTGGGCCTGGTGATGGCCTTCATCATGTGGGCGGTGCTCTCGCCCGTGTATGATATTCTGGGCAAGTTGAAGATTTAGTACAACCGGCGAACGACATACGATCCATGGCTAACAAGATTCTGCTGTGCATTTCGCCGCCGCAAGTTGTCGCCGCCCACTGGCGTGGCAATGGCATCGTGCGCTGCGAGACATTTGCCAACGATGATTCAGGGCTGGAATCCTTTGCCCAATTCCTGAAAACAACCGGCAATGCGCTGGCCTATATCGCTGCCGACACCGTCGAGGAAGATTACCGCTTCGACACCCTGCCGCATGCCACCGGATCGGATCGCACGTCACTGCTTGACCGCAAAGTTCGGCAGTACTACCGCAGTACGCGCTTCGTATCCGCGCTGCCGCGCGGGCGCGGCGGCGACAAACGCCGGGACGACCGTTATCTTTTTTCCGCGCTGACCAATCCTGGCCTGATCGACCCGTGGATCACCGCCATCGCGCAACATGGTTCGCCGGTGGCGGGCGTGTATCTGGTGTCGATGCTGACCGCCGCGCTATTGCCGAAACTCGGCATCTCCACGCCACGCGTGCTGATCGCAGCGCCGCACAGCTCGGGCCTGCGGTTGACGTTTTACAAGGACGGCGAGTTTTATTCCAGCCGACTTACGCGCCCGGTGCCGCAAGACCCCAAGGACGCGGCGCAGATGCTGTTGACCGAGCTGTCCAACACACGCATGTACCTGTCGACGCTCAATCTGGATTCGATCGACGATTCGCTCAGCGTGGCTTTCCTGGATCGCAACAACTCGCTGGCGGACATAGCCGCGCAGATCAGTGCAGGCGGACATGGCCTGGACTGCACAACCATTGATCGCGCGACGTTGACGCGGCAACTAAGCGTCGAGCCGCCGCACCTTGATGCCGCGCTGGAAACCATTTATCTGCACAGCATGGCGGCAACCCCGCCCGCTGCCAATCTCGCACCGGCCACCGTCACCGCTGGCCACCGGCTGCTGCAACGCAAGCACGCGTTGTATATGGCCAGTGCGGCGGTAGGCGCAGCCGGGCTGATTTGGACGGGCTATAACCTGTGGCGTGTGCACGACGCCAATCAGGATACCGCCGATGCCACACGACGCACCGCCGCCGCGCAAGCACAATATAAGGAAATTACCCGAACGTTCCCCGCCGCGCCCACCAGTTCGGACAATCTGATCAAAGCCGTTGAGATTTACAACCAGGTGGTGAAGTCGGTGCGTTCACCCCAGCCGTTTATGCAGATCGTGTCGCGCGCCATGGATGCGAGTCCCGAAATCTTCTTGCAGGAAATCAGTTGGTAATACGGGCAGGATCGCCCGGAAACCACCAGTGCCGCCCCCACGGGCGCCAAGCCCGCCACACCTGCGGAAAACAGCGGCCTGCGGCAAAGCGGCATCATCTCTGGCGAAATACGCCCGTTTCAGGGCGACTACCGCGCGGCCATCGAATCGGTCAACCGCATCGCCGAACGGTTGGCCAAAGACCCTGCCGTGGCGGAAGTCAAAGTGACGAAATTTCCGCTGAACGTAAATTCGGAGCTGGCGCTGTCCGGTAACACGCGCGATGCGGCAGAACAGGCTGGCGTGGCCGATTTCAAAATCGCGCTCACGCTCAAACCCAATGTGTAACCGCCTCGCACTGTTCGTGGACAAGGCATGAAAAACCCGCCCAACACGCTGATGCTGCCGATACTGCTGCTGGTAGTGGCCATCGCCGCGTTCGCAGCGGCCATTAAGTTGACCGACGATCAGGCGCGCGCCGCACAGGTCAAACTGACAGCCCAGCAGAAGCAACTGAAAGAGGCGCAAAGCCGCGTGCAGAAATCCGGCACCGAGAAGGAGATGATTGTTCGTTATCTGCCCGACTACCGCAAGCTGGACGCGCTCGGTTTTGTCGGCGAAGAGCGGCGCATCCAGTGGCTGGACGCCCTGCGCAACGCCAACCAGAAGGGCGCGATGTTTGGCATCAACTACGACATCACCGCGCAACAGGCCTATCCGCATGCGGCCGCGTTTTCGCCCGGCCAGATCAACGTGCGCCAGTCGGTCATGAAGCTGCGCTTTCCGATGCTGCACGAAGACGATCTGCCGGTCTTCCTGCAAAATCTGGCGGAACAAAACGCCGGGGTTTTCATCATAGATCAGTGCACCGTGCGCCGCGCGGGCGCGCCCTAGCAGCCTGTCGGACTTAGCCGACAATTGTTTATTGAACTTGTCATCGAAGCCAGAGAGTAAACGTTGCTTGATAGGGGCATAGGATACACAGGCGAGGCGAACGAATGACACGATTTGTGACGGTGAATCGAGAC
>SYEN01000163.1 GCA_005800795.1 Burkholderiales bacterium
TCATCAGCGGTTGCTGGCGCCCATAGGCTATATACCGCCTGCTCAAGCTGAGGCAAACTACTACCGGCAGATTGCCGAAAAGAGCACTTCCACTGTTTTAACTTAAACCAATCAGCCTCCACGAAACCCGGGGCGGTTCAAGCTCGTGCAAAAGAGTACGATAGAGTAATGTGTGCCTCAAGGAAGTTGCGGTCACTTCGATTCGGATTTCGCGCTTGTCGGTGACGATGCAGTGACCATCACTCTCTAGCCTCTTTAGCTCTCGATCGAACTCCGGTGTGAGCGACTTCTTCCAGCTTATGGGTTCGAGATTCTGCGCCTCCAAGACAATTGCAGACCCTTTCCAGCGCCTAACCTCGGCGAACCACAATGCCCTGCCCCAGACAGGGCTGAGTACCCTTTGTTTCCGAGTCGGCTGACGAAACAAAATTAGATCAACGGTTTCCAGATCCACTTCAGGACAATACTTTAAGACTTCCGCGACGTCGTCCGGGGTACATGGATAGAACCACCCGTCCGTGGGTGGCTCAACCAAGAACTGCAGCTTGCGCTTCCCTACTGAGCGGGAGAAGCTTACGCACGAACTCACCTGCTCAAAGTAGCGCCTCGGATCATGCCGCGACTCGGGAATGACCAACTCATTATCCTGGCCGTAGCCTTGCGCTCCCGTTCCAATTTTGCGGTTTCTTCGGACAGGGTTCCAACCGGGGCGCATTGAGCTTTCTAACTCGCGTATGTCCGTTAGACTTTGGTTTGCTTCGCCGCCTTCATCGCGTGCCACAACGTCGCGGGCGTCAGCGGCATATCGAGCTTTTGCACGCCGAGCGGACGCAGCGCGTCGATCGTCGCATCCACCAGCGAAGGTATCGACGCGGTGCAGCCCGATTCGCCCATGCCTTTCACGCCTAGCGGACTCACTTTACTGGTCGTAGGATGCTCCTCGCCACGAATCTCGCGTATCAAGCCCGCGCGCGGCATCACGTAATCCATGAAGCTCGCGGTCAGCGGCTGGCCGGATTTCGGGTCGTAGACGATGAGTTCGCCGAACACCTGACCCGCCCCTTGCACCACGCCGCCGTGCAACTGGCCTTCGACGATGGCGTGATTAATCACCACGCCGCAATCGTCGACCGCATGATACGACACCACTTCCGGTGCGCCGGTTTCGGCATCAACCTCTACCTCAGTGATGTGGCAACCATTGGGGAAAGTCGAGCCGAATTTGCCGTAGCCCTTGAAGGTAACCGTTTTGGACTGGGCCAGATCTGCGAGCTTGACGACGTTCTTCGACTGATCCGAGCGGAATTCACCCTTGGCATACTGCACTTGCGACGGCTCAACATTGAGATGCAATGCCGCCAGTGAACTGCCTTCCTTGATCAGGTTTTGCGCCGCGACGTAACACGCACTACCCGCGCCCACCATGGTGCGCGAGCCGCCGGTGCCGTTGCCTACCAGCTTGGTGCCCGGTGCACATTGCACCACTTTGACACGGCTGCGCTCGATACCGAGCGCGTCCGCCACGATCATCGCCATCGTGGTCTCGTGGCCGTGGCCCTGGGTTTTCGCCACGGTGAACACGGTGAGGGTGCCGCTGGCGTCGAGTTCCAGATCGATGTCGTCGCTGGGCGCATTGCCCGCGCCCGTGGGTTCGATCACTATCGCAATGCCTCTGCCTCGCAGCTTGCCCTTCGCAGCCGACCTCGCGCGGCGCGCCTCGAAGCCCTGCCAATCCGAAAATTGCAGCGCCTGCGACAACATGCCCGGGAAATCCGCGTTCTCGTACACCGATCCCAGCGGCGTCTTGTAGGGGTAGGCCTCGTTGGGAATGAAATTGCGCCGGCGCAAATCGGCGCCATCCATGCCCAGTTCGACCGCAGCCTGACTCACAATACGCTCGACCGCGTAGGCGACGTCAGGACGTCCCGCGCCGCGATACGCACCCACCGGCGTGGTGTTGGTAAACGGCACTTTGAAGTTCGCATACAATACCGGAATGCGATACACACCCGTCATGCACGTGGCGGTGTTGCGGATGTGGCCCTGCGGCCCCGGTGCGAGATACGCGCCGAAATCGGCGATCCAGTCAAACCGCATCGCCAGAAACTTACCGTCGCTGTCGAGCGCGAGCTGCCCGTCGATCAACGTGGCGCGTCCGTGGTTGTCCGTCAGAAACGATTCCACGCGAGAAGAAACCCATTTGATCGGTTTACCCAACGCCTTGGCCGCGAGCATCATCGCCACATACTCGGGGTAGGCGGGCGAGCGCTGACCAAAACCGCCGCCGACATCACGCACTTCCAAAATGATCTTGTCTTGCGGCACTTTGGAGTATGTCGAAAGCGCCCCACGTATATTGGTCACACCCTGCATCGGCACGTTGAACCAGTATTCGCCGCTAGCCGGCTCAAAGCGCACCAATGCTGCGCGCGGCTCCATCGGGCTGGGCGACACGCGCGTGGACAGCACCTTCAGCCGCGTGATATGCGCGGCAGTCTTGAACGCAGCGGCGACGGCTGCCTCATCACCGGCCTCGGCTTCGAAAACCAGATTGCCCGGCACGGCTTCATCGAGTTGCACAGCACCCGGCGCCAGTGCCGCTTCGCCATTCGTGATGGCCGGCAATTCGCGGTATTGAATTTCGACCAGCTCAGCAGCATCAGCAGCAGCAGCGGCACTTTCCGCCACCACCATCACCACCCCCTCGCCAGCGAAACGCACTTTGCGATGCGCCAGCACTGGCCGCTCAAGCACATGCGGCTTCATGCCGTTGCGCCCAGGGAAGGCGGACAACGCATTTTGTGCTTTGACGTAACCCGCAGCCACGGCATCCTCGCCCGTGAAAATCTGCACCACACCAGGATGCGCGCGCGCGCGCGCGGTGTCCAGGGACAAAATCTCCGCATGGGCGTAGTCCGCGCGCACGAAGTGGGCATATAACTGTCCCGGCATGTTCCAGTCCGCCGAAAACTTGCCGGTGCCGGTAATCAGGCGCTGGTCTTCGACTCTCTTGCCGTCGTGATGATGATTGTCGTGCGTGTCCATGGTGTGAATGCTCCGTGAGACAGAAGGAAACGTGCATGGTAAACCTGCTGCGCGTGCGCCGCCAGTTCCTCGCACTGTTGGTTGCGCTTGCTAAGGCACTTTTTTCGCCAAATCCAGTTCGACCAGAAACGCCCTGACCTCGCCGTAGTCGTCTTCCATGTATTTTTTCATCGGCGCCGCCCCCATGAATTTGCCCACACCGTTGCGCGTCACCAGTTCGGCGTTCCATTCCGGAGTTTCTACGAAGCGCTTGAATATATTCTCCCAATACGCAACCTGGGGCGCGCCCATGCCCCTGCCGCCGAATATTGCCCGCCAATTGAACACCACCGTGTTGGCTCCCTGCTCACGCCAAGTCGGCGTGTTGGAGAACATGCCCGGCAGGCGCTCCGGTGAAGACACCGCGATCACACGTACGGCGCCCGTCTTGACATGCGGCACCCACAGCCCCACCGACACCGGCACCACGTCGACGTGCCCGCCAAGCAGCGCAGTTATCGCCAGCGCTCCGGAATCGAATATCGCGTTGCGTGTCTTGCGGATATTAACGCCCGCGGTTCTTAGCGCACCGGCGACGCCCTGATGATTGATGTTGCCGATGCTGGTGGCGATGCCGAAGCTGTGCGCCGCCGGATTTTTTTGCAGGCGCTCAATCAGATCGCGGCCCGACTTGATAGGCGAATCGGCCTTGACCGCAATACCGATGTATTCGCCGAACAGAATCGCTATCGGCGTCAGATCGGTGTAATGCGGCCCAGGGCGCCCGGTGGCATGCGCGGCCAGCATGCCCCGGTCGCTGGTGTAGACATAATGTCCGTTGCCTGCAAATTGATTCAGATAAGTGCGCCCGATGGTGCCGCCGCCGCCAGGACGGTTATTCACGGTGAACGGCGTTTCAAAAAAACGCTGCTCCTGAAACACGCGCTGCATCAGCCGCGCCATGTTGTCCGGGCCACAGCCGGGCGCGCAACTGACAACCAACTCAATCGGTCGTTCGGGCTTCCAGCCAGGTGCGCCCTGCGCCCTGGCAACCACCGGCATCAACGCACCAAGTCCTGCAATCAAAACCGGCAGAAACATCGCGACTTTCATTGAGACTCCCTGGACCCCGCTTGGCGCTCGGGTCTTGCGCCAATAATACGCGCGCAAGGGCGTGCCAGTCTCACCGAAAAAGAATTCTATTTTATTGTTTAAAAACAGATACTTATCATATATCACTGCACCATGCCGAGATCTGTCAGCGTTTTTCGCAAACGCGCATATTCCTTGTCCAGCATGGCGGGCAAGGCTTTGGCACCGATCAGATCGATGCTCCAGTTGTTGGTTTCGGCAAATTTTTTTGCCTCCGGGGACCGCATCGCCTTGATAAACACTTCTTCCCAATAAGCGGCCTGCGCGGGCGCCAGCCCCTTGGGACCCAACAGGGTGAACCAAGTCGGCGCAACCACGTCGTAGCCCTGCTCACGCAAGGTGGGCAAATCGGGCAACATCGGCAGCCGTTGGGCCTGCAAAGTGCCGATCAAGCGCAGCTTGCCGGTGCTGGACATGGCGTGAGCGCTGCCGGAACTGGAAATCCCCGTGCTGACATGTCCGCCCGCCACTTGCGTGGCCGTGATGCTGCCCGATGCGTTCACGACAACCTTAAGCTTGCGCGCATCAGCACCCACGATGCGCGCGAGTTCCGCCAATGCGATATGCGACGAATTACCAGCACTGGTCGAAAAAGCAAAACTATGGGTGCCCATGTTTTTCGCCAAACCATCAGCAAGGTCTTTCATGTTACGTAGCGGCGAACCGGCGTTGACATACATCACCAGATCACCATCAAAGGCCTTGATGGTCGGCGTGAGATCGCGATGCGGTGCGCTGCCGCCGGCGTGGATGGCGGATGTCACCCAGCTGGAACCCAAAACCACCAGATAATGCGGGTCGCCCACATGAGCATTGAGGTATGCGACGGATAACGCCTGGCCCTGGCCCGGCTTGTTAATTACGTTAAGCGGCACCGGCAATGCGCTGGTGTCGGTCAAAATCTTTTGCAGCACGCGTCCGATGCGGTCATTGGCGCCTCCGGCTTGCGCGCCGATCACGAGTTCAACGGCCTTGCGCGGTTTAAACGGCACGTCGGTAGCTTGCACCCGCGTGCCTGAAAATAGTAGGGCCGCAAAGAAGCAGCAACAGAGATAGCGCATGGGGAAATCCGTGGGGGCGGCTGTTGACTTGATGCGAGAAGTCTGCGACTAATTGCCGCACGCTGTCAATTAAACGGCAAGTCCTCACAAAGGGCGTATCGATGTCCGCGCACACCGCACCGCAAACCCTGGTCGACAAGATTTGGAATCAACATATCGTCCGCGAGTTGAGCGATGGCCGCACGCTGATCCACATCGACCGCCATTTCTTGCATGACGGCACCAACCGTCAGGCGTTTGACGGCCTGCGCCGCATCAAGCGCCCGGTGCGTAATCTAGAGCTGACGTGGGCGGTGGTCGATCATATCCTTTCCACGCTGCCCGGGCGAACCGGCGAGTCGCATCCGCCGGGCATTGAGCGCATCCACGCGCTGCGCGACAACTGCCGCCAATTCAATGTGAAACTGTTTGATACGGATGACCCGCAACAGGGCATCGCGCACGTGATCTCGCCGGAACTCGGCATCACGCTACCGGGCTGCACGCTCGTGTGCGGCGACAGCCACACCGCGACCAACGGTGGGCTCGGCGCACTGGCGTAGGGCATAGGCACCACCGAAGTCATGCACGTGGTCGCCACACAAGCGCTGCTGGTGCGCAAGCAAAAACAATTGCGCATTAACTTCAACGGCCGCATCGGCGCGGGTGTGTCGTCCAAGGACATGATTCTTTACTTCATGGCGCGGCACGGCGTCACGGCGGGTACCGGCTGCACGGTGGAATATGCCGGCCCCGCGATACACGCACTGCCCATCGAAGCACGCATGACAATCTGCAACATGTCCATCGAATTCGGTTCGCGCTGCGGCATTGTGGCGCCCGATGAAACCACTTTCGAATATGTCGCCAACCGCCCGTATGCCCCCAAGGGTGCTCTGTGGGATCGCGCACTGGCGGAATGGCGCACACTCGCCAGCGACGCGAATGCGGTGTTCGACCGCGAGGTCGATATCGACTGCAACGACATCCGTCCGCAAGTCACCTGGGGTAACACGCCACAGGACGGTGTAGCCATCGACGAGGCCTTGCCCGACCCGACATCCGTCGCCGACAGCGGCAGGCGGCAGGCGCTGGAACGCGCCTACAACTATATGCATCTCTCGCCGGGCCGCACGCTGGAAGGTGTGCCCATCGACATCGCTTTTATCGGTTCGTGCACCAACAGCCGTTTGTCTGACCTGGAAGAAGCCGCGCAGGTAATACGCGGACGCAAGGTCGCCAAAGGGGTGACAGCCCTCGCAGTGCCCGGCTCAATGGCGGTCAAGGCTGCAGCGGAAGCCAAAGGACTCGACAAAATTTTTGTCGAGGCGGGTTTCGAATGGCGCCACGCGGGCTGCTCCATGTGCGTGGGTAGCAACGGCGATCTGGTTCCGCCGGGCAAGCGCTCGATTTCCACCACCAACCGAAACTTTGAGCATCGGCAGGGGCCACACAGCCGCACGCATCTGGCGGGGCCGGCGATGGTGGCAGCGGCTGCAGTGAGCGGCTGCATTACCGATGTGCGCAAATTGTTGAACCCGCATTAGGAGCGAAAAATGGAACCCTTCACCGTGGTCACCGGCATCGCCGCCCCCATGCTGATGCCCAATATCAACACCGACGCCATTACACCGATGGCGGCGGGCCGCTCAACATCGGTTGATCTCGGCAAGATGATGTTCAACAATTGGCGCTACAAACTCGACGGCAGCGAGATTCCCGAATTCATCTTGAACCGGCCGCCGTTTCGCCAAAGCAAAATTCTGGTCGCAGGGGAGAACTTCGGCTGCGGCAGTTCGCGCGAGCGTGCCGTGTGGGCACTACAGAAGTTCGGCATACGTTGCGTGATCGCGCCGAGTTTCGCCGACATATTTCGTGAAAATTCGTATCAGAATGGCCTGCTGCCGGTGATTATCGGTGCTGCTGAATGCGTAGCACTGGGCGCATCATTGGAAAACGCCGGTGACCCCACCATCACGGTCGATCTTGACCGCTGCGTGGTGCGCGGGCTGGATGGCCGTGAGATCGCGTTCAGCGTCCCCGCCGAACGGCGCGATGCACTGATGAAGGGACTGGATGAGATCGACGTGATTCTCGGCATGGAAGCCGACATTGCCGCGTTTCAGATACGGGAACGCGCCGCTCGCCCGTGGCTTTATCCCGAGCCTCGTTGACAAAATGCGCCAACCCTACTCCGGCTTGATGCCTGCCGCCGCCGCAATCTTGCGGTATTTTTCGATGTCCTGCCTTTGCCGCGCGCTCAATGCGTCAGCGGTCGATCCGATGATATCCGTGCCTGCTTCAAGCTGGCGCTGCTTGTAATCGGCGGATTGGATAATGCTGGTCACGTCGGCATAAATTTTGTCAGCGATATCCCTGGGCGTTTTCGCTGCCACCCAAATCGCGTACCACTGTACGATATCAAAACCGGGCGCGCCCGCCTCAGCTATCGTGGGCACATCCGGCAGGGCACCCGACCGCTGCGCGGCAGTCACTGCCATCACGCGCAGGCGGCCCGACTTGATGTGCGGGATCGCCGTCGTCGGTGCAGTCAAGCCGATGGGTACGTGCCCGCCCAGAAGATCAATCAACGCCGGCGCTGCGCCCTTGTAGGGCACGTGCACCATGTCGATGTTGAAAGTGGTTTTCATCAGCTCGCCCGCGAAGTGTTGCGGCGTACCGTTGCCGATGGAGGCGTAGCTCAATGCGCCGGGTTTGGCGCGCGCCAGCGCCACCAGTTCCTTGACGGTTTTTGCGGGCAGCGAGGGATGCGCCAGCAGTACCGGCGCCGTGGTACCCACCAGCGTAATCGGCTGCAAGTCACGCACCGGGTCGTAGGGCATTTTTTTAAACAGCGCCGTATTCATCGACACTTCGCTGGAGGCGGAGAGCAGCAACGTATAGCCGTCGGCAGGGCTTTTCACCACAAAGTCAGTGCCAATCATGGCGCTGCCGCCAGGGCGTGACTCCAGCACGACCGGTTGGCCCCAACGTTCGGTGAGCCGTTGTGCGATGGGCCGCGCCGTGAAATCTGAACCGCCGCCCGCCGGATAGGTGATCACAAAGCGTACGGTTTTCGAGGGATATCCCTGTGCACTGGCCACCGCCGCCAGCCCGAGTACGGCCAGCACTCCCACCCTGCCCAAACACACCCTGATCACCATTTGCAAACCTTTGTAAGTTGTAATTTCAACTGCGTCAGGCAGCATCCCGCACCTTATCATCTGGTAATGGCTTCTGTCACTGCCCGGCACCGGTCTGGCGAGATGGCCACGCAGCGGCCAGCGGCGATTTTCTGATAACCTTCGCTTTTATTGATTTCATCAAAATTTCAAACGAGGTTACCATGGCACTAAGCTCCCCCGATGACCGCGGCTCCGAAGCCAAAATGGACGCGGACAATCTGTATCGCGAAGAAATCGTTACTGACCGCAAAGTCGGCACGCTGCGTATGATGACGCCGATCAAAAGCGACGGCACGGCGGACACCGCACGCCCAACACTCTACATCGGCGAAGCGCAAATCATGACGCAAGCCGGCCCTCTGCCGATCAACTTTGAAATCGAGGGCAAGAATCTGGCCGAAGTGGTTGCCAACTTCGGCGAGGCAGCCAAGGAAGGCGTCGAGCGCACCGTGCGCGAGTTGCAGGAATTGCGCCGCCAACAGCAATCATCGATCGTGGTGCCCGGCGCGGGCGGTATGGGAGGTATGGGCGGACTTGGCGGGATGGGTGGCGGCAAATTGCAATTGCCTTGATGGCGGGCACCGGCTATGAAATCCAGGGGTTTTCGCCTGACACTCGCCGCGCTGCCTGCGCTGTTTTGCTTCGGCGCCGCCAGCGCGCAACAGCGTGCGGCGGCAGATTATCCTTCGCGTCCGATACGCATCGTGGTGCCGTTCGTCGCGGGCGGCCCAATGGATGTGATCGGCCGTCTGGTCGGGCAAAAAATCACTGCTGTGTGGGGGCAAAACTTCATCATCGATAACCGCGCCGGCGCAGGCGGCATCATCGGCACCGAGGCCGTTGCCAAGGCGCCGCCCGACGGCTACACCGTGCTGCATACCTCCAGTTCGCATGCGCAGTTGGCCGCCTTCAACAAACTGCCTTACGATCCGCTGCGCGATTTTTCACCGGTGGCCACGGTCACGCGCAGCGTGGGCTATGTGCTGGCCGTACACCCCTCGATACCCGTGAAGACAGTGAGCGAACTGTTGTCGCTGGCAAAAAAAGCACCGGGAAAGCTGAATTACGGCAACTCGGGTTACGGCGGTGTGCTGCACGTCGGCACGGAATTGTTTACCGGCGCCACCGGCATCCAGATGAATACCGTGCAGTACAAAGGGATCGGCCAATTGGTGACCGATCTGGCCGGCGGCCACATTGATCTGGCGTTTCTTACCGCGTCCACCTCCGTGGGACTGGTCAAGACCGGCAAGATCCGCCCGCTCGGCATCAGCAGCGCCAAGCGCTGGAAGCAATTGCCCGAGGTGCCCACCATCGCTGAAACGGGCGTCAAGGGCTTTGAATATTATGCGTGGTTCGGCTTTTGGTATCCTGCGGCAACACCCAACGAGTACGTAAATAAATTTCACGGCGAGCTGGCCAAGGCGGTCGCGGCGCCCGACGTGTTGGCGCGTTTTGACGAAATAGGATTCGACGTCTTCGTACTCAAGCCTGAAGAATTTGGCAAGCTGGTGCAGACAGATATTGAAGTAACACGCAAGCTGGCCACGCGGTTGGGTGTCAAGCTGCAGTAATGCGCCAGCGCCCCATGCTGCTGGCAGTCCTCGGCTGGATTCCGTTGCTGACGCTGGCGACGATGGCCTCACAAGCCGCAGACTATCCCGCCAAACCCATACGCCTGATCGTGCCATTGCCACCCGGTTCGCTGATGGATTTGCACGCGCGTCTGATCGCGCAAAAACATCGGCTTGGCCAGCCGGTGGTGGTCGACAATCGCGCTGGCGCAGACGGACGCATCGGCTCAGAACTGATAGCCAAGGCGCCCGCTGACGGTTACACGCTTGGCATCGCCACCATCGGCACACTGGTGGTGGCACCGTTGATCCATACGAACACGGGTTACGATCCGGTGAGGTCATTTGCGCCGGTCAGCCGCATGACGACCGCGCCGTATCTGATTGTGGTGCATCCCGCAGTGACAGCGGGCAGCCTGAAAGAACTCATCGATCTCGCCAGGGCCAAACCGGGCTTGCTCAACCACGCCACGGCCAACGCCTTCGCGCGGCTGGCGGGCGAGTTGTTTAACAGCACCGCCGGCATTAAAACGGGTAATGTGCCTTATCAGGGACCTGTCGCCGCCACCACGGATTTAATCTCCGGACGCGTGCAGCTCATGGTCGAAGCGCCCGGAGTGTTCCGGCAGGAAATTCAGCTTGGCAGGTTGCATGCATTGGCCGTCGCCGACTCCCGGCGCTACGCACACTTGCCGCAAGTGCCCACCACGGCGGAAGCGGGTCTCGCAGGCTTTGAAGTCAGAACCTGGTTTGGCGTCACCGCGCCAGCAGCAACGCCGGCCCGCGCGATAGCACTATGGAATAGTGAAATAAATCAAATACTTGCAATGAAAGACGTGACCGACAGTCTGGCCACGCAAGGGCTGGAGGCTGCGGCCACGACGCCGCAACAATTTTCAGATTTCGCCCGTGACGAACGTGCGCGTTGGGCACGCGTGGTAAAACAGGCTGGGTTGAAGTTCGACTGAAAACTTGGAGACACCCCATGGCGGAAATCCTCGGACTCGGCATGACGCATTACCCCGGCCTGTATCGTGCAGACGCCGACATGACCTCCACGCTCTACCGCACGCTCGCCGGTAAGCGCATGCCCGCGCATCTGAAAGACCCGGCCAACTGGCCGGCGGCGATGCGCGAAGAATGGAGCGACGACGACGGCGGTGCGGCCGCGCGCGCGCACCGCACGCGTTGCTTTGCCGCGATGCGCTTGCTGCGTCAGCGGCTGGATGCGTTTCGCCCTGATCTGGTGGTGATTTTCGGCGACGATCAGTACGAGAATTTTGTCGAAGACATCGTGCCGCCGTTTTGCGTCTACATCGTCGGCGAGATGGCCTCGCGGCCCTTCGACATCCCGGCAGCGGCAATATTGAAACACCCCAATTTCTGGAATGAACCAAAGGATAAAGTGTTTCACCATCGCGGCCATGTCGATGGCGGGCGTTATCTGGCCAACCGCCTGATGCAATCAGGCATACCAGTGCCCTATGCCTATCAACTTCGCTACGGCTATGGTCTGGCGCACGCATTCATCAACACGCTGCTGTATCTGGATCTGGATCGCACAGGCTTTGACTACCCGGTGGTGCCGTTTCACGTCAACTGCTATGGCGGCGCGCTGGTGCGCACGCATGGCGGGCAGATTTCGCCGGCAGACATCGGCAACATGCCCGATCCTGCCGCGCCGACGGCGGCCTCCACCTTCGACATCGGTGCGGCAATTGCCAATGTCTACGCAGAATCGCCGTGGCGCGTAGCCATCATCGGCTCATCCAGTTGGTCGCACGCCTTCCTCACAGCCAAAAACGGCTGGCTCTACCCGGATCACGCCAGCGACCGCGTGCGGCTGGAAGAATTGCGCGGGAACCGTTTCGCGTTGTGGCGCGATCTCACCGCCGCGCAACTCGAAGACGCCGGACAACACGAGTTGCTCAACTGGATCACGCTTGCCGGCGCCATGTCAGCGCTCGGAAAAGAAGCCGAGATCATCGACTACACCGAGTCCTACGTGCTGAATTCCAACAAGTGCTTTGCGGTGTTTTCGTAATCAAAAGATGCACTTTGCACCATCGGCAGTCGTGGATTAAAACTCCCTAATAATCAATATGTTAAGGATAGGCATCGATCTCGGCGGCACGAAAACAGAAATCGCGGCGTTCGCGGCCCATGGCGCTGAACTGGTGCGGCGGCGCGAACCCACACCCAGCGGCAACTACCAGGCAACACTCGCTCTGATCGCCAGGCTGATCCACGACGCTGAGCAGACACTGGGGGCAACTGCCACCATCGGCATCGGCACGCCGGGCGCGTTATCGCCTTCGACCGGCGTGATGCGCAACTCAAATTCCACGTGTCTGAATCAGCAACCGCTAAAAAAGGATTTGCAGCACAAACTCGGCCGCGAAGTGCGACTGGCGAACGATGCGAATTGTTTTGCATTGTCAGAAGCCGTGGGTGGCGCTGCGGCAGGCGCAACCCTAGTGTTCGGCGTGATCTTGGGCACCGGTGTCGGCGGCGGCATTGTGATCAACGGCAAGGTGATCGACGGCCCCAATGCCATCGCCGGCGAAGGGGGTCACAATCCGCTGCCGTGGCCGGCGGATGACGAACGGCCGGGCGACGCGTGTTACTGCGGCCAGCTTGGCTGCATCGAAACCTTTTTGTCGGGACCGGGGCTGGCGCGCGACCATGCACGCGTTACAGGCTCAACACTCACCGCCGAAGACGTCACTGCGCAAGCCATGCACAACACGCAAGCAACGCAAACGCTCGCCCGCTACGAGCACCGGCTGGCGCGCGCGCTCGCCAGCGTCATCAACGTGATCGACCCCGAGGTGATCGTGCTTGGTGGCGGCTTGTCGAACATTCAGCGCCTTTACACAAACGTTCCCGCACTGTGGGGAAAATGGGTATTCTCGGATGCCGTGCGCACGCGCCTCGTGCGCAACCGCCACGGCGATTCCAGCGGGGTGCGTGGCGCGGCGTGGCTATGGTGATCTGCAATAACGACGATGGAAACAGATAAAACTAGCATTCCAAACAAAGTGTTATCGTGCGGCGTGGTGCCGGTGCTGTTCGCGTGGGGCGATTGGCAACTGCTGATTCTACGGCGTGGTGACACGTGGGATTTTCCGGCGGGCATTGTCAACGTGCGTGAAGATTCGCTTGAGGCTGCCAAGCGCGAAACCCTCGCCGCCACCGGCATCAACGATCTGGAATTCGCGTTCGGCGAGGAGTTCAAGGAAACGGTACCCTATACGAGTAACGGCACAGGCAACAAGGTGGGCCGCTACTACGTTGCCGAAACGCGCACCGAAAAAATCACGTTGCCGGTTTCCGCACGGCTGGGCAAATCCGCCTACGACGAATGGCGCTGGGTCAATGGCGAAGAAGCCGAAGACTATCTGCCGCCGCGCCTGACGCACGTGCTGGCGTGGTTGTGTGAAAAGATCAACGAGTAAGTTCTGGAGAGCAAAATGGCGGACATCAAGGCATTCCCATATCTGGGCTTTGTGCGGTTTGATTTGACCAACAAGGCGTTCGACCGCCAGTTCAATATTCACTTCGACGATCACATCCAGGAACTTGCAAACAAGCCCGGCTACTCAACCTCGTGGCGCACGCAAGAAATGCGCAGCGTGGAAACCTTCAACTACAACGCGGACCTGCTCGAAGAGGAATACATGCAGATTTATTCCATCCGCGCTTCAAGTGCTGTGCCGTGTCCGCCTGAAACTTCGCTTCGGCATTACTCGTGCCCTTGAAGTGGTATTCCAAGCGCGCCCAGCAGCGGCCCGCGCGGTTGTCTTTCTCGGTCAACCCCAGTACACGGTAAAACACGCGGCCCCAGTTGCCGAGATCGCGGCGCCACGGTTCTTTTTCCATCACCGGCGGCGGCGGATTGCTGGGGAACGAACTGAACACGCCGGGTTCGCGTGCTCGAACTGCCCGGCGTGCACCGCATCTGGCAATTGCAGCACGCCCCCGCACCCGCACAAATCGGCGTCGACCCAGCGGCACGCTACATGAATCTACTGGAA
>SYEN01000164.1 GCA_005800795.1 Burkholderiales bacterium
AACGAGGTGAAACTCCTTAAAGCCATTGTTCATGCGCCACGGCAAAGTCCAGCCGTTGAGCGTGACCACCGGGTTGTAGGGGCGGCCATCCGGCGGTGTCAGCGGCGGCATGGTATCGGCGTTGTTACTCGTCGGCGCTTCGGGTACTGCACCCTGTGCGGCCTTGCTTACTGTGGCAGCGGTGAGCAGTGCTGCGCCTGCGCGAAGAAAGTTGCGGCGTGGATTCATGGCGGTTTCCTAACGGGGGAACGGGCTGGCGTCTGGCTGTGCAACGCCGTAGCCACGCAGTTGCACGTAACGATTGACTTGCTCTTCGGTCAGCAGCGCTCGCATGCGGCGGTGCGTTTCCAGATGCGACAGGCGATACTCCCCCTGTATTGCGGCCACCACTCGCACCTGTTGCGCGAGGACGTTTTCTTCAGCGGCAGCTTGCGCGAACAGCCGATCCAGCGTGCGTTCGGCATTCACCAGTTTTTCACCGATAGCGCGCGCCTCGGCCTTGTGCGTGTGCATCAGATTTTCGGTGGCCTTGCGCTGCTCCGGCGTGAGCGTCAGGCGATCAGCAAGTTCCAGCACGTGCATGGGGCCCGGATAGCGGTTTAGCTCAGCCGCGCGCGCGTAACCCAGCCCGGCGCCGGCACGGTATTGTGAAACTTCTGCCGTCGACAGCGCTTTGATTTCGCGTGTCTGCTGACCAGCGTACTGGGTGTGCTGCGCGTGCGCAGTCAATGCGCTGAACGAGAACAGGAATGCCAGAAAGAACTTCATGTGTATGCTCCTGAAAATGGGATCAATGATCGCCCGCGCTGCCGCTTGCGGCAGGCGAAGGGCTGCTGGTTAACATGAGCGCGCCCGGCGATTTGCCGGTGAGCGCCAGGTTCAGATTGGCTTCTGCCAGCCAGAAATCGCGCCGCGCGTCGATGGCGGCCGTGACCGCCGCAATCTGCTGCCTTGCGTCGGCGAGCAGTTCAAACACGCTCATCAACATGCCGTTGTAACGCAGCAGCACTTCCTCGGAAATGTTCTTGCGCAGCGGCACGATTTCATCGCGGTAGTGGCGCGCGAGATCGTACGCGGTGCGGTACGCGCCGTAGGCTTCTCGCACTTCCGAACGCGCACGCACGGCGGTATCGGCTGCGCGATGCACCGCTTGCATATAGGCATGCTCCGCACGCGCGACTTTGGCGCCACCCCAATCAAAAATCGGCAGCCGCAGTTCGATTTCATAGCCGGTTTGACGCGGCTCGTGGGATTCGCTGTTGCGCTGATAACCCACCTCGAACACATTGAGAAAACCGGTGGCGCGCGTCAGCCCCATAGACGACGCAAGATTTTCCGCTTCCTGCACGCTGCCGCGCACATCGAGCCGGGTCTTGATCGCCTGCGCTTCGAGATCGCGCGCTTCACGCAAGGCACGTGCGTCTTTCGGCAAATCAGGCAAGCGGGCCGGCAGGGTGAACCGGGTGTCGTCACCCCACAGCCCCATCAGCCGCGTGAGTTTTTCGCGTTCGCTGATGGCGCTTTGCCGGGCGCGGGCGAGTTGCGCTGTGGCCTCGGCGTAAAACACCTGCTCGCGAGCGTGATCGAGCTTGCTGAAATTACCCGCAGCCGCCATGCGGCGCGCGAGTTCGGCGCTGGCCTCGGCGGCTTCTCTTACCTGAACGGCGTAGGTCGCGGATTCCTGCGCCGCCACCGCGGCCACCCACGCGCGGCGCGTGTCGGCTGCAAGCTGAATCACTTCACCGGCGACACGACCTTGCGTCAACCCCACACGGCGTCGTTCGAGTTCCGTGCGCAGCGGCATGGTAATCAGTCCCAGCACGTCGAAGAGGAAGGTGCGCTCGATTTCGATTTCATCCGCGCGCCGCAGCCGTGAGAACGAAAAGCCTGGATTGCGCAGCCGGCCAGCCTGCACCAGATCGGCCTCGGCAATCCCCAACTCGGCATAGGCCGCCTGCAAGCCTCGATTGTTGAGCAGCGCGATTTTCACTGCTTCGTCCGCAGCCAGCGGTTTCACCAGCAAGGCGCGTGTGGCCGTGTGGGCGGATTTTTCGTCGGCGTCGTTGCGCAGCCACACCGCCTCCTGCCCGATGCGAGGGCGCGTCAGATCGTTTACGACAGTCATGCCGCCGTCGCGCGAAAACGTGGTGCAGCCCGCGAGCAGCGCCACGGAGCTTATCGTAAGTATTTGTTTTTTAATCACTTTTTATGCCCCGGTGGATGCGGTGCGGCGGGCTTGCCCGTAGCACCTGATGCGCCGCCGACAATTCCAATGTGGCCGCCAGCCTTGTGCACCTCGTCGTTCAGTTCACGCCAAGGCGCTAGCTTTTGCTCGCGGTAGGGCTGGTAGCCGTCAAACGCGGATTGATAGCGCACGTCAGGCACGCGCGCGGCAGGGTCACTCACCAACGCCGGCTTGCGTTCCTGAGCGTGCGCAAACGTGGTGAATAGCGGCAACACCACCAGCAACGCAAGCGCTATTTTCAGATTGCAATACATGATGATCCTCGTCAAAGGGTCGTGAGCGAGCGCAGACAGCACGCACGCGAGCACGAAGACAGAAAAACCCATTGGGCGCGCCGGAATGCGCGCCACCCGTTACGTCAGACGGGGATCAACCGCGCGGCGGGCGGTCGGGAGAGTCGGGAATGTATAGCGTCGCCAGAGGCAACACAAACTGCGACACGTCGCCGAATTTGCGGGCGACAGGGGGAACCAGCGCATTGGACACCGCATTCATCACTTGGTGGCAACAAGCGTGCGGGGCAAGATCGCCCGCATGGTCGCCGCCATCACCCTGCTGCTGGTGTGCGGGCACAGAAGCGTGATCCAAAGCCTGTTGTGCAGGCTCACCCGTTTGCGCATGACACGGCATGGCTGTCATATCGGCTGGATTCATCGCGCGATGCACCGGTGCAAACACAGCAGCAATACCCTGTATTGGCAAAATTAACGCCAACAGAAGGATGAGCAGGGTACGTGTGCGGGACATGTCTGGCATCATAGCTTGCGCGGGGTATCTATGCAATGACCGGGTCGGGGATGATTAGTTCCCGCAGATTACCGGAAGATCGCATCGAATCAGAGCAATCGCGCAGGCCACCCAAGGCACCACTAGCACAGCCGGTATCCCGGCGACGATCTTCCGCGCTGTTCGTTCTGCCCCAATACGCTAGGGCACCATTCCCAGTGGCTTCGCATCGCGTGCCCAGCGGGCCAGTTCACGCCGCAGGAATACGCGTGTTGCATCCCGGGTATTCGGAAAAGTTTCTATATCCAGTTCGAGCGCTCGGCTTTTGAAGTCGGCCTGTGCGACTACGGCGGAAAGATCGCGATGCACCTTGGCCTCAACTGCTTCCGGCATGCGCGCGGGGCCGATAAACATCCACCATTCAACGTGATCAAATCCCGGTACGCCGGATTCGGCGAGTGTGGGCACATCCGGCATGGTCTGAAAGCGCTTGGGGCTGGTAACGGCTATCGCCCGCAGCCGCCCGGAACGAATGTGTTGCCCGAATGACGTGGGTGAGGCCATCAGCATGGGAACTTGCCCGGCGAGAAGATCAATCATGGCCGGTGCGCCGCCTTTGTAAGGCACATGAGTCAAATCGAGACCCGCTGCCCGCTTGAGCGCTTCCATCGCGCGATGGCCATTGGTGCTCGGCCCGGGGCTGGCATAGGCGTACTTGCCGGGGCTCGACTTGACCAGGGCAATAAATTCCGCTGGCGTGCGCGCCGGGAACTCGGCACGCACGGTCAGCACGGAAGGCGCTGCGGCGAAATACAAAATGGGGGACAAATCACGCTGGGTGTCGTAGCGCAAATCGTTGCGCACTGCAGGGTTGGTGGCGAGTGTACTGCCCAGCAAGCCCAGGGTATGGCCATCCGCGGTCGCGCGCGCAATGGCTTCGGTGGCGATCACCGCGCCGCCGCCGGTGCGGTTTTCGACGATGACGTTCTGCTTCCATAGTGGCAGCAGGCGCTCGCCCGCCATGCGCGCCATGACATCCTGCGCCCCGCCCGGCCCCGAGGACAAAATAATGCGCACCGGTTTAGCCGGAAAATCGCTTTGCGCATGAGTGGCGAACGCCGCGCAACACAGCAGCACCAGGGCGGCGAAACGTGTTGGAGTTGCCACGGCCAGCCGTTGTATCCGGCGGAAATATCGGCCATTCAGACCATCCGGCCTGACCTGAATGGCGGTTTGCTCCATCTGGGAATGCATCGTATTCTTATCCTCTGGACAGATTGACCTGCGGACAACAGGCGCCATCAGTATGCCGCATTTCAGCCAGGACAATCCTGGCGGGACATTTTTCAACACCCCCTGACCGGTATCCCAACAAAAGGGAAAATGATTCCGCTGTACGGCACAAGGGTATCATTGCGCACGGAGCCTGACAGAACGAAACCCATGCAGCGCCGATCCTTTCTCCTTGCAGCCGCCAGCCTGTATGCCACCGGCCCAATTTCAGCTTGGGCGCAAACCCGTGTACCGATAGCCGACGTGCACACACACTATGGCCTGATTTCGCGCAAACTGCCCGATTCGGGTCTTGCTGATGATATGCGTGCACAGGGCGTTGCCTTGGTGGCATGGAAGCATGTCGCGGATGGACGCTGGATACGACGTACATCGAACGGCATAGAGCAGGTTCGCGAGCCCGCGCCGGGTGCTGTCGCACGCTTTTTCAATGAGCGCTTGCAGCTCATGCAGGCTTACGCGTCAGCGCACAAGCTGCGCGTGGTACTCACCCGCGCAGATGTGGATGCCTGCGTGAGCGGGGACGCTGGCATGGTGCTCGCCTGCGAAGGAGCGGATTTTCTGGAAGGCCGCGTCGAAGATTTGCGTGCGGCATTCGATTTGGGGCTGCGGCATTTGCAGTTCGTGCATTACATCCGCTCACCAGTGGGAGATTTTCAGACGGCAGCACCTGTGCATCATGGATTCAGCGAGATGGGCAAACGGCTGATTGAAGCGTGCAACACGATGGGCGTGCTGGTCGATCTGGCGCACAGCACAGGCGTGGCGGTCAATCAAGCGCTGGAAATCGCAAAAGCGCCCGTGATCTGGTCGCACGGCTGGGTGGATACGGAGGAAGGCACTTGGCGGGATTCATCCGGCCTCTTGCGCCGCCGGTTGTCGCTGGCGCACGCAAAGAAAATCGCCGCACGTGGCGGGGTGATCGGCTTGTGGGGGCTGGGCGCGGCACGCCCCGGCGGTCCATGGAACGTAACGGCGCGCGACACCCAAGGCTATGCGCGCGAACTGGCAAATCTGGTCAACTCAATCGGTGCGGATCACGTGGCACTGGGCACGGATATTGAAGGCGTCGGCCCGAACTGGGTGGTCAACAACTATGCAGATGTGCGGCGCGTAATCGAACATCTGGAAGATTTAAGGCTGGGCGCGGCGGTGATTGAGCGCGTGGCATACGCAAACTATGCGCGGGTGTTAAAGGCCGCGCTGGCATCGTGAAAGCGTTTGTTCAAGAGCATACTCGAAGACCTTTTCTTCAAGGACGCGCACCGCATCGCGTCTGGTGATTGAGCGCGACTATCACTACACAAGGCGGGGCCGGAGTGGAATCCGGGAGGAGCCGCTGATCCAGCACCCGGGGCGTTGCCGCGAAGTTTGACGCCTATCCGCCCCCGTGCGTGACAAGCTGATGGCGCTGCGCGAGTTAATACTCTCTACAGCGGCGACCACGCCGGGTGTCGGCAACGTGGAAGAAACACTCAAGTGGGGGGAGCCGGCTTACGTCACCAAAAATGGCAGCGGTAGCACGGTGCGCATCGACTGGAAAGCCAGGACGCCGGATAAATACGCGATGTACTTTCATTGTCGGACGAATCTGGTTGCCACGTTTCGCAAAAGATTTCCCGGGAAATTTCGTTTCGATGGCGATCGCGCACTGGTGTTCGGCATGGAAGACGTGCTGCCCACCAACGCTTTGACCACCTGCGTCGCAGCAGCGCTCACGTATCATA
>SYEN01000165.1 GCA_005800795.1 Burkholderiales bacterium
CACCATGCGCGAAAATGTTCTGGGGCTGACCGTGGTGTTGGCCGACGGACGCATCATCAAAACCGGCGGCCGCTCGCGCAAATCCGCCGCCGGTTACGATCTCACGCGGCTGTTTGTCGGCAGTGAAGGCACACTGGGCTTGATCGTTGAAGTGACGTTGCGCCTGTATCCGCAGCCCGAAGCCGCCTCCGCCGCCACGTGCGCGTTTCCGTCGATTGATGCCGCCGTACGCACCGTGATTCAAACCATACAACTCGGTGTACCCATCGCGCGCTGCGAGTTGCTGGATGCGCTCACCATCGGCGCCGTCAACCGCCACAGCAAGCTCGGCCTGCGCGAAGCGCCGATGCTGTTCTGCGAATTTCACGGCAGCGCAGCCTCGGTCAAGGAGCAGGCCGAAATCGTACAGGCCATCGCGCGCGAACAAGGCGGTATGGATTTCGAGTGGGCGACACAGCAGGAAGACCGCACGCGCCTATGGCAGGCGCGGCACGACGCCTATCCCGCGTGCCGCCGCCTGATACCGGGCGGGCGCGCGATGTCCACTGATGTCTGCGTGCCGATTTCGAGGCTTAGCGAATGCATCGCCGAAACCAATAAAGATTTACAACACGCCACCATCCCCATCGCGCTCTTCGGTCACGTCGGCGACGGCAATTTTCATCTGGTGATCGTGACCGACCCCGCCAACCCGAATCACCTCGTCGAAGCCGAACACATCAACCACCGCGTCGTCTCACGCGCACTGGCCATGGGCGGCACCTGCACTGGCGAACACGGCATCGGTTACGGCAAACTGGATTTTCTCGATGCTGAGCATGGCGAAGCGGTGTCAGTGATGACGGCGATCAAGCAGACGCTGGATCCGCGCAACCTGTTCAATCGCGGGAAGGTTATTCGCCACTAATCGATAAGTAATTGTTTTATTTGATATTTTTCTTCTTTTCCCTACCCTCTAGACTCACCCGCCGCGCCTCCGCCACACGCGCCTGCTCGCGCCGCCGGCACGATCGGCATCGCGTAGCCATAGTCCAGACACCGCCCCTCGCAGTTTCGTACCACCACTTTTGCTGTGTGTCGCGCCACACTTGCGCTGCGCCGCAATCCTTGCAGGTGAACGGCCTGTCGAGGTAGTAGCCGCGCAGCACGTAGTCGGGTGTGCTGTAGCTGTTGTCGGGCTTTAACAACGAAGCGTTGACTTTGACTCGGCCGCACAATAACGCGGCTTCGTGTGCAGCGATCTTGCGCGCTTGTAACGTCGCGCGTCCGGCGGCAAGTTGGGCACTGCGGTCACGATTGCGCTTCATTTCGGGGTAACCTCTCCGCTTGCAGCACGTGGCTCAAGTGGTCAACATGGCGCGTACCCATCGCGCCTCTACCTAGAGCGGTAAACATGCCATACCCACCTTTTTTCAATCGCACAGACAATGCCATACCCATGCGTAACTATTTGTTTTTATTGATATTTTTTTCACCCTTTTTTGCGACTGCCCAGTCCTTCCCCAGCAAATCCGTGCGCTTGGTGGTGCCTTTTGCCGCCGGCGGCAGCACCGATATTGTCGCGCGCACCTTGGCGCCACGCCTGACTGAATTGTGGGGGCAAACAGTGGTGGTGGACAACCGTCCCGGCGGCAGCACGGTGATCGGCACGGAGATAGTCGCAAAATCGCCGCCGGATGGGCACACACTGTTTATCACACCTGCGCCGTTCACCATTGTGCCTAGTCTTTTGAAAAAGCTGCCGTACGATCCACAAAAGGATTTTGAGCCCGTGACGCTGATCAACACCACGCCGCTGGTGGTGGTGGTCAATCCCGGCGTGCCGGCCCGGACTATCAAGGAACTCGCCGCGCTGGCGAAATCCAAACCCGGCGCATTGAACTTCGGCTCGTCGGGCAGCGGCGGCTCGAACCATTTGGCGGGCGAGTTGTTTAACTCGATGGCCGGGGTGAAGATGGTGCATATTCCGTACAAGGGCAACGCGCCCGCGCTGGTCGATTTGCTGGGTGGCCATGTCGATGTGGTGTTCAATGGGTTGACCTCTGCGATACCGCTGATTCGTTCAAACAAACTGCGCGCACTGGGCATGACGAGCCTTGCGCGCGCGGGCGCCATGCCCGATGTGCCCACGCTCCACGAACAGGGCATGAAAGGGTTTCTCGCGGTGGCGTGGAATGGCGTCACTGCGCCTGCGCGCACACCGCGTGAGGTCGTCAACAAGATCAATGCTGACATCGTCCGGCTGGTGAAAACGCCAGAGTTGATCGAGCGCCTGAAGGCCGACGGCTCCGACCCCGCCGGGTACAGTGTCGAGCAGTACCAGCAGTTTTTGCGCGACGAAACCGCGAAGTGGGCCAAAGTGATTGCTGCAGCAGGGGTAACCGGTTTGTAGCATCGCTTGCCGGATTGCGCTAGGCTGTAGCCGATACGAACGCTATAGGGGAGAATGACGCCGCATGAGCCACACGATCACCTATATCTTCCGCCTCGAAACCGGTATCGAGCACCGCTTTGAAGTTGATTTTGAGCGCCCTCCGGCCAGCGGCAATCTGCCGGACTGGACGTTGCTCGACACTCACAAGTGCCCGAATTGTCCGCTGCCCAGCACGCCGGGCGCGCGCTGTCCGGCGGCGGCCGATCTGATGGCCATCGTTGAGCGGTTTTCACAACTGGCGTCGATTGACACCGTGGATGTGCGCGTATTGCGCGAGTAATTTGAGGTTAGCAAGCATACCGACACGCAGACCGCCTTGAGCGCGCTAATGGGGTTGATCCTTGGCAGCAGCGGGTGCCCGATCCTCGGGCGCATGCGGCCGATGGCGCGCACGCACCTGCCATTCCCGACCGAAACGGAGGTGGTGTACCGCATCGCCGCCATGCAATTGCTCGCGTGTCATCTCGCGGGCAAGCCGCCGACTCTCGATGGCCTTACCGATTTTTTCGCCGACATCGAAACGTTGAACGAAGCCTTTGCCAAGCGCCTCAAGCGCGCCATCACCAACGATGCGGGCATCAACGCGCTGGTGGTGCTGCACTCGCGCAACATGGTGGCGAGTTTTTCGATCGACGAGACGCTCACCGAAATTCGCGGCTGGTTTGCGCAACATCCCGCGTTTACGGCTAAATAAAAAATTATGAATAAAATCAATTACTTACAGAACACCCTCCTGGCGGTAGCCGTGTGTGTTGGCACGCTGGGGCACACCGGCGCAAATGCGCAGGGACAAGGTTATCCCACAAAGACCGTACGCTTCGTGATTCCGTTTCCGCCCGGCGGCAGCAATGACATTCTGGGCCGCGTGCTCGCAGCCTCATTAAGCGAGCGTCTGGGCCGGCAGGTTATCCCCGACAACCGGGCGGGCGGCAATTCGATCATCGGTTCGGAATTGGTCGCCAACGCGCCGCCAGACGGCCACACGCTGCTGATCATTTCGACGGCTTACACCACCAATCCGGTCATCCACAAACTGCCTTTTGATCCGCTGAAATCGTTCGACTGGGTGGCCATGCTAGGCGTCGGTGCCAATGTGCTGGCAGTGACGCAAAGCCTGCCCGTCAAAAACGTAAAGGAGTTGATCGCACTCGCCAAGGCGCGACCGGGCCAACTCGTTTATGCCTCCACCGGCGTCGGCAGCAATGCGCATTTCAGCACCGAGTTATTCAAGCACATGACTGGCACCAACATCATTCATGTGCCATACAAGGGCGGCGGCCCCGCGCTGATTGATACGATTTCGGGGCAGGCGCAGCTCTGTTTGGCGTCGCTGATTCAGGCGGTGGGCCACATCCGCAACAACAAGCTGCGCGCGCTGGTCACCAGCCGCGCCAAACGCTCCGACATCCTGCCCGACGTGCCCACCATGATCGAAGCCGGCGTGCCAGGCTATGAAACCGAAAACTGGTGGGGCCTGGTGGTCACTCGCGGTACGCCACCCGCCATCGTTCAGCGCCTGAGTCAGGAAATCAACGCGATACTCAAAACGCCTGATATCGAAAAACGCCTGCGCAGCGAAGGCGCCGAACCGTCGATCAATACACCCGAATTCCTCGGCAAACATGTCGCCAACGAAATGGACAAATGGCGCAAGCTGGCGAAGCTGGCGGGCATCAAAGGGGAGTAGGTTACCGTCAGATGCGAATCGGGCGGCATTCCAATTCATCGCCGCACCTCAACAGCCCTCCCCAATAGAAATAACCGCGTGAATAGTCCCCTTCCAGCAGGCGCTGCGCCACGCACAACACGACAATACTCGGGCCTGTTGTTTGTGCTGGCCGCGCTTGCTTTGGTGGTTGCCGAAGCTGCCGGTCACTTCGGTGTGCTTAGGGGCCTTGAAAACAACTACAGCGATTTGTGGCATCGCTTAAGCGGCGTGCGTTATCAACCCGCGCACACGGCGTTTGTGGTGGTGGATGAAACCTCGCTGTCGCGTTACCCGGACGATCCGCTGGTGTTTTGGCCACCGCTGTTCGCACGCGCCGCGGCTACCGCACGTGAAGCGGGCGCTACAGTCATCGGCATCGATTTTCTGTTTTCCATCACGCCGGAAAATTGGTTCAACAAATACGGCCTTGCCAGGAACGAGGCGCTGCAACAATATGATCTGGGTTTCAGGCAGGAGCTCAACAAAGGCAAAATCGTTCTGGTCAGTTCCATTCTTCGTGGCGAAGCGGGCAAGCCCGACAATCTGCTGCTGGCACACCCTGACTATCTGCTGTCGCTGCCGAACATGGATTTGCAGACGGGTGTCGGGCTGGCCGACCTGGATTTCGATGCAGACGGCACCGTTAGGCAATTCGCGCGTGCGCCTGTGCTGAGTTTGGCAAAGGATGTCGCCACGGGCGCGCCGCGCTTCAGTTTCCCGGCACTGTTGGCGCTGCGTGCGCAAGGCGGAAATCCCGCCGCGCCATCCGCGCTTCCTGCCGGGACGCGCGAGACCATCAGCTTTACCGGCCCCCCGGGCACGATTCCCCGTATCCCCTTCCACAAACTGCTGGACAAAGATGCGTTGAATGATCCCGCCGTTAAAGCGCTGCGCGGCAAGATTGTCATCATTGGCGCGGATTATTTCGGCAGCAACGATTTGCACACCACACCTTATGGTGGATCGCTCACCGGACGCGCGCGCATCGTAGGTATGCCCGGCGCTGAAATTCACGCCAATATTGTTGAGACGCTGCTCTCCGGCAACACCACGCGGCCCGCGCCACACAGCGCGCGCGTGATCGTTAACGCGCTGCTGCTGTTGCTGGCGGTGGGCGTGATGCTGCGCACGTCGCCGTGGATTGGCGTGACGGTGGCAGCGGTCGGCACGCTGATTGCACTGGCCATCGGCTATGGCACGTTTCAGCAGTTTGTGCTCTACCCGGCGGCGCATTTGCAACTGGGGCTGATCGCTGGATTTTTGCTGGTGCTGGGCTTGCGGCTTACGCGCGAAGAACGCGACAAGGCGCGCATACGCAACATGTTCGAGGGCTACGTGTCGGACGACGTGGTGGAAATGCTGCTCGCCAGCGGGCAAAAGCTCGAGGTGGGCGGGCAGTCGATGAATATCTCGGTACTGTTCTCCGACATTCGCGGCTTCACTACCATCACGGAACAACTGACCACCACCGAAACGGTTGAGTTTCTGAACGTTTATTTTGAACGCGTGATCAACGTCATCAAGGCGGAAGGCGGGCGCATCGACAAATTTATTGGCGACGCCGTGATGGCGGAATTCGGTGTGCCGTATCCGTTCGAGGATCACGCACTGCGCGCTTTGCGGGCGGCTTCGGGCATGCGGGCCGTCGCCGAAGATTTCAAAGGCTGGATGCGCACCCGCTTTCCCGATAAAAAACTGCCCGAATTCGACGTTGGCATCGGCATTCATTCCGGCAATGCGGTCGTCGGCAATCTGGGCTCGGCCAAGCGCATGGAATACACGGCCATCGGCAACACGGTGAACGTCGCCTCGCGGCTGGAAAGCGAGACAAAGACTTTGAGTTGCGTTATCGTAGCCAGTGCGGAAACCGTGCGGCTGGCTGGCAGCAAAGTGGTCACCGGGCGCCACGATGAGCTCAAGGTCAAGGGGCGCGTCGAACCCATTGAGGTTTATGAAATCCTTGAAATCAAGGCTTAGGGATTTTTCGGGTTCATTCAGGAGAACAACATGCAGATCATCAAACTCATCGTAACGGCGGCAGTGTGGTTTGCTGCGGCGAGCCATGCGCAAACCGATGTGGGCATGATCACGCAGCTTGGCGGCGAAGCCACGATCACCGGCGGCAGCGCCGGTAGTGGTTCGCAAGCTGCGGTGCCGTTTCTGAAAATTGCGTCTGGCGACAAGATCAGCCTGTCCAACGGCGCGCAACTGAAAATCGTCTATTTCGGCAACGGCCGCCAAGAAACGTGGAAAGGCGGCGGGCAAATCGAAGTCGGCGGTCTTGAAAGCAAGAGCAACCTTAAGCCGGAAGTCTCACAACTACCCGCACTGGTGGTAAATCAACTTGCCAAAACCCCCGCCGCCGGCCAGCAAGGCAAAGCCGGCATGGTGCGCATGCGTTCCATAGGCAACCCTGATGCCGCGAAGCACCTCGACAAACAATACGCCGATCTGAAACGCGATGCCGCCGCCGGCGACACCACACCGGAGGTCTACCTGCTATCGGGTCTGGTTGAACTCAAGGACTTCGCGCGCGCAAGAACCGTGTTGGGTGATCTGTCGGGCAAAGCTGAATACAAACCGGTGGTGGATCATTTCACACCGGTTGTTAACGCGGGGGCGGGAAGCAAGTAGCTGATCGCGTTACTCCACCTTCAACCCGCTACTCTTCACCAGCCCGCCCCACTTCACCCACTCGCTCTTGAGATATTCGCCAAATACCTCTGGCGAACTGCCGATGATGTCGATGGCCTCTTTCTCAAACGCCTGGCGTAACTCCGGCTGCTGCAACACCCGTTGTACCTCAACGTTAAGTTTCATAACTATTTGTTTTGAAACACTTTTTGGCGCCGCCAAACCATACCAGTTAGTGATGTCGTAACCCGCCAGCGTTTCGGCAATCGCCGGCAAATCGGGCAACGTCGCCACGCGTTTGGCGGAGGTCACGCCCAGTGCGCGCAGTTTGCCGGGTTTGACGAACTGTCCCGCCGTGCTCCATGCCAGAAACGACAACTGCGCATGGCCCGCGATCAAATCGATCATCGACGGTGCTGCCCCCTTGTACGGCACATGCAGAATCTGCGTGCCCGACAGGTTCTTGAATAGCTCAAGACACAAGTGACCCGCCGAGCCGTTCCCCGCAGAAGCGAGCACGAGCGCATCGCGCCGCACCTTAGCCAGCTTGATGAGTTCGCTCACTGATTTCACCGGAACGGACGGGTGCGTGAACAGCACCAGCGGCGTGCGCGCCACCAGCATCACTGGTTCAAAATCACGGATCGGGTCGTACGGCAGCTTCGGATACAACGCGGGATTCACCGCATACTGTGCAGGCAGGGCATACACCAGCGTATAGCCATCCGGCGCGCTTTTCGCGACAAACTCCATTGCCAGCACCCCATTGGCACCGCCGCGATTGTCGACGATCACGCTTTGGCCGAGATTTTCAGTGAGTTTTTGTGCTAGCGCACGGGCGTGCAGGTCGGTACCCGCGCCGGGTGGGTAAGGCACGACAAGGCGGATGGTTTTGGACGGGTATGCCTGCGCAGCGACATGTGCACAGGGCATCGTCAATAACGCACCACACAATGCCCCGCCCCAACGCGCAACTCGCAGCTTCATCGGCACTCCCTGTGTTCCACTTTGGCAAAAGTCACGGGGATCATCTACCACTTTAGCCCCGCAAGCAAAGGCCGCAAACACGATCCGTTGACACACTCACGCCCCCGTTACAAACTCGCGGATCCATTCAGGAACTGATTTAAACAACCATTTTCAAGTACGGGGCACCTGTCCGCGTCCTGGGCGGGGGTTGTCTCCGCGAACAAACTTATTCTGGAGCCACGAAATATGCCCACCGTTTCTATGACCGTCAACGGAAAGCCCGTGAGCGGCGCAGTTGAAGGCCGCACGCTGCTGGTGCAATTTTTGCGCGAGCATCTCGGTCTCACCGGGACACACGTCGGCTGCGACACCAGCCAGTGTGGCTGCTGCACCATTCATCTGAATGGCAAGGGCGTGAAATCCTGCACCGTGCTGGCGTTGGCCTGCGAAGGGGCCAGCGTTGTCACTATTGAAGGTCTCGCCACCGGCGAAAAACTGCATCCGATGCAG
>SYEN01000166.1 GCA_005800795.1 Burkholderiales bacterium
ATCAACACTGCGAACAACGATTTTCTGAACCACAGCGCACCCACGCAGCAAGGCTGGGGCTATTGCGTGTTCGGCAAAGTCACCGCCGGCATGGATGTCGTCGACAAAATCGGCAAGGTTCGCACCGGCAGTAGCGGCTTTCATCAGGACGTGCCGGTGGACGACGTGCTCATTCAAAAAGCCACCATCGTTTAATCACGGCGCGTGGATCGCGGATCAGGAACACCTTCTGCATGCCGCACACGCTGTTCATTTCCGATCTGCATCTGGCTGCCGAGCGCCCGCAGATCAACACCCAATTTTTCGATTTTATCGAGAACATTGCACCGGCCGCCGAGGCGCTTTACATCCTCGGCGACCTGTTTGAATATTGGGCCGGTGACGATGATCTCAACGATCCGCTGAATGCGGCGGTGGCACAAGCACTGTCAACGCTGGCATGCAAGAACGTCCTCATGTATTTCATGCAAGGCAATCGCGATCTGCTGCTCGGCGAACACTACGCCGCTCGCTGTGGCATGCAAATCATCGCCGACCCCACCGTGATCGACCTTTATGGCTCGCGCACCCTGCTGATGCACGGCGACACCCTTTGCACCGACGACATCGAATACCAGAAATTCCGCACCTACGCCCGCAACCCGGCCACGCAGCAAAGGTTTCTCGCGCAGCCGCTGGCCGCGAGGCACCAACAACTACGCGGCATGCGCATGCAAAGCGAAGCCAGCAAAAGCGTCAAGTCAATGGACATCATGGATGTATCATCTGCCACCGTCGAGCAAGCGCTGCGCGCACACGGTCACCCGCGCCTGATCCATGGCCACACACACCGGCCGGCGAAGCATTTGCATCATGTGGATGGGCGCAACTGCGAACGATGGGTGCTCAGTGATTGGCAAAGTAAAGCACATTATTTGCGGTGTGACGAACAGGCTTGCACAGCGATCTAAAACAACAAATGGGGCGTATCCTCAATCGCGAATCTAGGCAATATGGCCCAATTTTGGGCAGCCCGTTAAGTCTCAGTCTGAAACAATCAGCCCAGCAATCCTCGCGGACCAGCTACCAGCGCGCACGGCAGGCACACCCTCAGTGCAGTTAGATTGACATGAGAAACACTTTGCTCACGCATTTGTTCTTGAACGCTTTTTCTCGCGTATCTTTTAACCGGACAAGGGGTATGGCCGCTTGCGTATCGTGGTCTACTGTGGTCCGTTGGGATGGTCTCGCCGTTCTGGCTCTGCTATGGACAACATCAGCTATTGCGCAACCCACCCCTGCCCCCACCTGCAAAATTTTCGATCGCGAGTTGCAAGGTCGCTACAGTGGTGGTTGTGTCAACGGCCTAGCGGAAGGCTGGGGCAAAGCAGATGGTATTGCGCTTTACGACGGATCTTTCAGTGCTGGCAAAAAACACGGTAGGGGCACTAAATCCTGGCCGGCCAGCGGCGACCATTATGAGGGGGAATTTGTCGACGACCGCAAGGAAGGTATAGGGATCTATACCTGGGGACATAGTTCTGCTTGGCCCGGCGAAAAATACAGCGGAAGATTCATAAACGACATGCGTCACAGCTTGGGTACTTATGAGTGGCCCGGGGGCGACCGTTACACCGGACCATGGGAATACGATCAACCCGTTGGCGCCGCCTTACCAGCCATGCGCGCGCGCGCGCGTGCCTACCTTGAAGCCAAGGCGGCAGTTTCACGTCCAGGTATCTCTGTATGCCGCGAAATGAAGGTTGGCATCGTCACCCTTGAACGCATCCATGGCACGGTTGCCGCCGCCCGCGAAGAACATATTGAAGTGCGCATAGATTATGCCGGCTTGATGGGCCACGTAATACGCGGCGTGGACGTGCACAAGGATGTTGTAGTCAAGGACGATTTTCCGAACTGGAGCCCGTGCTGACATGCTCGACCTCACGACCGGGCAACCTCTGCTGACACAGTTTTACACGGTCGTGTTTCACTTCGCCAAGGCCGTGCTGTTCTTTCTGCAGCGCGACTCGTTTCTGTATTGGCCGTTTCTGATTTCGACCGTGGTCATCGGCGCACTGGCGTGGCGGTTTGGCTATACGAAACTGCGCGCGTCCGGCACCGCCACCTGGCGCGAGTTTCAGCGGCGCTTTTTGGGCAAGGCGCTGTGGTGGCATCCCTCTTCACGTCTCGACTACAGTTTTTACTTCATCAATGCCGTACTGTTTCCGTTGCTGGTGGGGCCCCTGCTGTTCAACGAAGCCACCATTGCCCGCTTCCTTGATGCCCTGACGGGCGTCACCGCCGGCAGCGTTGTAACGCAGGGCATCGCCATCAAAGTGCTTTACACGGTGCTGTTTTTCATCGCGTACGATTTCGGCCGCTTTGTCGCGCACAGCCTGTTGCACGACGTGCCACTGCTGTGGGAGTTTCACAAGGTGCATCACTCCGCCGAGGTGTTGACGCCGTTCACCAGCTTTCGCGCGCATCCCGTCGATCTCGCCCTGATGTATTGGGTGCCGGCGCTTACCACGGGCCTGATGGCGTGGCTGTTTCACCGGTTCATCGACAATAATCTTGGCGTTTATACGTTTCTCGGCCTGCACGTGATTTTCTGGATCGGCAATCTGATCGGCAATTTGCGCCACTGGCAGGTGTGGCTGTCGTATGGCGAAAAAACCAACCATTGGCTAATCAGCCCGGCGCATCATCAATTGCATCACAGCATTGAGCCGCAACACATCGGCTGCAATCGCGGGTTTGAAATCGCCGTATGGGACAGGCTGTATGGCACGCTGTGCATACCCGCCAGCGAACCAGAGACTTTCAGGATGGGCCTCGGCGATGGCACCGACGGCCAATGGCGCAGCGTAAGCCGCTTGTATTTCTGGCCGTTTGTGCTCGCGTTCAAGCGGCTTGCCAGCAGCAATTCGCCCGTGGGCAAGAAATAAAAACTCAATAAAAACAAATACTTATAAAAACATAGTTCTGGCGCGTAAATTGGTCTCTAAATCCATCGCGCGCGCAAACGGGCCACTGGGGTTCGCAACTTTATCGCGAAAGGCTGGGCGCTACCCGCAGCCTACGCACAGCGCATTATTCCATCTCGCGCACGTTCGGCCCGGCGACCAGTGGCATCTCCGTCATGGCGATGATTTCGTCGGCAGTAAAGCCCGGCGCCACTGCGTCGATCACGAACCGCTTGCCATCCCAGCGCAGCACCGTAAGATCGGTCACCACGTAGCTCACGCAGCCCTGCCCCGTCAGCGGATAGGTGCATTGCTTGCGCAGCTTGGGGCGGCCTTTGCTGTCGGTGTGCTCGAGCACGATGATCAGATCGCCTTTGCCCGAGAGCAAATCCATCGCGCCGCCAATGCCGCCGCGAATCGCGTCGGCCGTGCTCCAGTTGGCGACACTCGCGGTAGCATCGACTTCGTACGCACCGAGAATCACCGTATCGATATGCCCGCCACGCGCCATCTCGAATGACGTCACGCTGTCGAAGAAAGACGCACCCGGCTGCAAGGCCACAAACTGGCCTGCCGCATTGTAAACATCCGGGTCGATATCCTTGTCTTCAGTCACCATTTCGCCGTAGCCCAGCACGCCGTTTTCCGCGTGCAGAATCACATCGCGGCCCTTGAGATAATTCGACACCATGGTGGGAATACCCACGCCAAGATTGACGTACGTGCCTTCGCGCACCAGCTTTGCGGCGTTCTTCGCGATTTGCTGGCGCGTCACCGCCGGCTTGTTGTTATAGAGACGCGGCTTGTCCGAAGGCCGCCGCTCAGGCCGGCGATAGGCCTTGGTGTCCATGGTTTCCTGCGTGAGGATCACGCGCTCAACAAAGATGCCCGGCAGATCCACCAGCTCGGGCGGAATCACGCCAGGTTCGACAATTTCATCCACTTCAACAATCGCAAGACGCGCGGCCTTGCCGAATGCCGGGTTGAAATTCTGGCTGCCGCCACGAAACTGCACGTTGCCCAATTTGTCGGCACGATAGCCACGCAGCAAGGCGTAATCCAGGTGAATGGCTTTTTCGAACACATACTGCTTGCCGTCGAATTCGCGCAGCTCGCGGCCCTTCACCAAATCGGTGCCTACACTGGTCGGCGAATAAAACCCGGCAAGCCCCGCCCCGCCAGCGCGGCAACGCTCAACCAGTATGCCCTGCGGCACCAATTCCACTTCGAGCTTGCCTTCGTTGATTTGCTGCTCGCTCGCGGTGGGTGAGCCCGGGCGCACCGAAAACGCCACCACGATTCTTTTCACCTGATTATTTTCCGCAAGAATCTGCCCGCGTGTCGCGCCCGGATCACCCAGCGAGTTGGCGACAATGGTCAGGTTTTTCGTGCCCTTGTCACGCAGCGCCTTGATGAGTGTGGTGGCAAAGCGATGCGCCACGCCAAAGCCTGCGATAGCGACTACCGCGCCATCCTGAATGTCCGCCAGCGCCTGCTGTGCCGAAGCAACGACCTTGTTCATTGTGATCTCTCGAAAAAAAATAAATTAAAACAGCTACTTACAATACTTTCCTAGTTGGGCTGGCTGCGTAAACCATGGCCCTGCATCACCGCGCTGGCGCCGTTCAAAAATGTGCGCGTGACCTTAGCAGTCTGGTTATAGGCCGTCAACGCAGAGTCCGTATTACTGCGGCGGGATTTTCGCTTCACGAATGACCTTCGCCCACTTGGGAATTTCCGCCATTACATATTTGCGAAACGGTTCGCTGCCTGCGTTGCCGCCACTGGCGGGCACGATGCCCTGGCTCACCAAACGATCCTTGACTTCGGAAAACTCCAGCGCCTTCACCATGTCACCGCTCAGGCGATTGAGGATGGCGGGTGGGGTGGCAACCGGCACGACCAGACCGTACCACGAACTGGCGTCGTAACCCGCCAGGCCCGCTTCACTCACCGTCGGCACCTGCGGCAAGGCGGCGCTGCGCTGCGGTGTCGACACCGCGATCGCCCGTAATCGGCCCTGCTCAATCGGCGACAGTGTGGTCGCCAGCGAGCTGAACATGAGTTGCGCCTCGCCACTGACCGTGGCTATGGTCGACGGTGCGCCGCCTTTATATGGCACGTGCACCATGCTGAGTTTTGCCATCGACACAAACAGTTCCATCTGCAAGTGCGTGATATTGCCGGTACCGCCGGAGGCGTAATTCAGTTTTCCCGGATGCGCGCGAGCCAGCGCGATCAACTCCTTGACACTTTTCGCCGGCACTGACGGATGTATCACCAGTGCAGACGCCCCCATACCGATCAACGATACAAAACCAAAATCCCTGGTGATATCAAACGGCAGCTTCGCGAACAACGCGGGGGCGCCCAACGTTGCGTTGGCCAGATACATGGCATGACCGTCGGGCGTTGAGCGCGCCACCATCTCGGCAGCGATAATGCCCGCGGCGCCTGGACGGTTTTCCACCACCACCGGCTGACCTAGCGATTCCGACAGCCGCTGCGACACTGCGCGCGCAGCCACATCGGTGGCGCCGCCAGGCGCAAAGCCTGACACGATGCGAACGGGACGTGACGGAAAGCCGGACTGCGCCTCAACCAAGGGGATGGTCGCCCACCCTGATGCCATTCCCATCAGCCACGCAACTGCTACGGATTGTTTGACTGTTCGCATGATGCGCCGAATTTACCAGCACGCGACGCGCAGGGCCAGTCGGGACTCAACGGCGCGATGATCTGCGGTATAGTTAGCCCTTCGAGCTTTACGTTTTGAAGCTTTGCCTTCCTCACCCATGTCCACAGTCTGTCTGACGTTGCGTTCGCTCTGGTGTGCTGCCGGTGCGTTGTTAATCTGTGTCGCCGTGCAAAACGTAGTGGCCGCAACACCTTCCACCGCGACGGCATACCCCGCAAGACCGATACGCATGATCGTCCCCTTCGCACCCGGCGGCGGCGCTGACATGATGGCGCGCACCATCACAGTACGTTACACCGAAACCTGGGGGCAGCCGGTGATCGTCGACAACCGCGCAGGAGGAGGCGGCAACATCGGCACCGACATTGTGGCCAAGGCGCCGGCTGACGGACACACGCTGCTATTCAACACCAATGCCACCATTGTCATCAATCCGCACCTGGGCAAGATCAGCTTCGACCCCATCGGCGATTTTGCACCGGTGACTCAAGCGGCGGTGCTGCCCTTCGCCCTGCTGCTGCATCCCACCGTGCCCGCCAAGTCGGTGGCTGAGCTGGTGTCTCTGGTCAGAGCCAAACCGGGCGAATTCAATTACGGCTCGTCAGGCAGCGGCGGCGGCGCGCATCTCGCCGGCGAGAGCCTGCGCATGATGGCCAAACTCAGCATGACGCACGTGCCCTACAAGGGCGCAGCGCCCGCGCTGGTGGCGCTGCTCGGCGGCGAAATCCGCTTCATGTTCGTCAGCATCCTCACGGCGACGCCGCTGATCGACAGCGGTAAGGTGCGCGTGATCGGCGTCAGCAGCAAAAAGCGTTCGCCGTCACTGCCAAATATCCCCGCAGTGGCTGAAACACCGGGGCTGGCGGGCTTTGAATCGGATTTGTGGTACGGCCTGCTCGCACCCGCGAAGACCCCGCCGGCCATCGTCGACAAGCTGTATCAGGAAACACGCCGCATACTTTTGCTGCCTGACGTACGCAACCGTTTCGAGCCGTCGGGCACCAATATTGTCGGCAATTCGCCGGCGGAATTCGCCAAAATCATCAAGGATGATTTTGCGCGCTGGGGTGGCGTGATTAAAGCGGCAGGACTCAAAGTCGAGTAATTCAAAAAAGGAGATTTCATTTGAAAGCAGCAAAAAAACCAGCCGCGCCAACGTGGCCGCTGGATATCCACAAAGTCTTCAAGCAGGTCGGCATTCGCCAGATCGCCTACGTGCCCGACGCAGGCCACACGCAGCTCATCAAAAGCTGCCATGCCGACAAAACCATGCGCTCCGTGTCGCTTACCACCGAAGAAGAAGGTGTCGCCATGATGGCTGGTGCCTGGCTGGGTGGCGACCGCGGCGCGCTGCTGATGCAATCCTCTGGTGTGGGCAACTGCATCAATCTGTTCGGCACCATCCGCGAATGCCGCTTTCCGCTGCTGACGCTGGTAAC
>SYEN01000167.1 GCA_005800795.1 Burkholderiales bacterium
GGTGTCGAACCACGGCGGTCGCGCTTTTGACAGCGCCATCGCCACCATCGATGTGCTGCCGGAAATTGTCGAGGCGGTGGGCGACCGCTGCACTGTGATACTTGACAGCGGCGTTCGCCGCGGCAGCGACATCGTCAAAGCCATCGCGCTGGGCGCCAAAATGGTTTTGGTGGGCAGAGCCACGCTTTATGGTACCGCCTGTGGCGGACAGGCCGGCGCCGCACGGGCGATCAAAATACTGTCGGAAGAAATGGAGCGCAGCTTCGGCTACGTGGGCGTGCGGCGGGTTTCAGAGATTGGGCCTCAAATTTTTGCACGCAGCAACGCAGGTATTGGCAGGTGACCTCATGACCCCTCTAGAAATCGCAGCCCGCATTGACCTTACGGCCGCGTTGCGCAGCGCCTCGCGCCTGGGCCTGGGCGAAGGCATTTGCAATCACTTCAGTCTGGCATTACCCGGCGCCCCGGGTCATTTTCTGATCAACCCGCAGGGTTTGCACTGGTCGGAAATCACACCTGCGGATCTGGTGGTGGTGGATGCACAGGGGCGCAAAGTGTCGGGCAAACACTCGGTTGAACCTACGGCGTTTTTCATACACAGCGCGATCCACCGCGGGCGTGCCACTGCCGCATGTGTGATGCATACGCACATGCCGCACGCCACAGCACTGACGGTGATTCACGGTGGACGGCTGGAATGGGCCAGCCAGAATGCGCTCAAGTTCTACGACCGTTGCGCCTATGACGAACAATACAACGGTCTTGCGCTCGACGAAGCTGAAGGCGAGCGCATGTGCGCGTGCATGAAGGACGCCGACGTGCTGTTTCTCGGTAACCACGGCGTACTCGTTTGCGGCCCCACGGTGCACGCCACTTTTGACGATCTCTATTACCTCGAACGGGTCTGCATGCTGCAAGTGCTGGCGATGAGCACCGGCAAGCCGCTACGGCAGGTGTCAGAAACCGTGGCCGAAAAAACCGGCCGTCAGATGAACGAGGAAAGCGCACAGGCCCAATTACACCTCGCGGCGTTAAAGCGACTGCTGGATCGCGATGAGCCGGGCTGGTCGAGGATGGACTAAACGCGCGTTCTACACGTCCATGCCGAAGTGCAGACGCCGGTAAGGAATGCTGATCACGTTGCGCGAGATGCGCAGGTCAATCACCATCGGCCCGCTGCCTTTCAGGAAAGCGTCGATCGCACTGCTGAATTCATCCAGCGTTCGAGCGGTGCGGCCTTCGCAACCGAAGTTACGGCCCAGGCCCGCGAAATCCGGCGAACGCACAAAAGATAATTGCGGATCGCGCTCATGGGCGCGAAGCTTGTGAAATTCCGCGCCGTAGGCCTCATCATTGACCACCACGTAGAGGAATTTCAGGCCCAGCCGCGCCACGGTATCGAGTTCCTGAATACTCTGCAGCGCGCTGCCGTCGCCCTCCACGCACACCATGGGGCCGGGCGCACCGACGGCCGCACCGACCGCCGTGGATAGCGCCTGCCCGATACAGCCGAACGCGGTGCAAAAAATCTGCAAGCCGCGCCGCCGTTTCATCAACATCACGCGGAACGAACACGCGTGCGCGTTGCCCGATGACACCAGATTGAACTCCGGCGGCAGTTTTTCGTCGAGCAGTGAAATGGCCTCGCGTGGGTCGACCGTGCCTTCTTCGATTTCGTACTCCGCCGGATCGCGCCCCGCGCCGGCGAGAATTCGGCGCACTTCCGCGGTGTGATAGCCGCGGTTCGTGCCTTCCTTGCCGAGGATTTCCAGCAGTTCCTGCATGGAAGCGGCGGCATCGCCCTGCACATAACAATGCGCGCCCTGCGCGTTGCCCATCATCTTGTGCGGCTCGATGTCGATATGCACGAAGCTTGCATTGGGGTAGGCGCTGCCACCGGCAATGGTGTGCGTGGAGACGCGCGCACCCACGGCGATCACACAATCGGCCTCGTCAAACAGCTGCAGCACTTCGCGCGCGGCAAAGAGACCCGACACGCCGACGTAATACTCCGAATCGGCGAGTGTGCCCTTGGCCACCAGCGTGGTGGCGATGAGTCCGCCGATACGCTGCGCCAATTGTTTGGCTGCCGCCATGGCTTCCGGCGTCATCGCGCCGCGCCCCAACAACACAACCGGTTTTTTGGCCTTGGCAATGATATCGGCAGCCGCACGCACGCGGTCCAGCGCCGGGCGGATCGACTGTTGGCCGGAGAACATCGCAGTTGACGGTTGGTAATCATCGCCGTCGGCGTCGCACTCCTTGTTTTGCAAATCGATGGGGCAGCAGAGCACGATGGGCCGCGATTCGCGCCGTGCTCGATAAAAAGCATCACGTACCGCGTCTTCGGCGTACGCCGGATTTTGAATTTCGATGTAACCGCATTCAGCGGCTTCAATCAGCTTGTCCTGATTCAGATACTGCACGGTAGTTTCGTTGTTGGCCGGCGTCTTGCTGGTGTAGACCACCAGCGGCGTGCGCGAACGCGAGGCCACCAGCAGCGACGTGGTCATGCGCGCCAACCCCGGCCCTGGGTGGAACTTGCGACGCCAATTTTACCGGTGGCCATGGCGTAGCCTTCCGCCATGGTGACGGCGCAACCTTCGTCGCGCACATCGACAATTTTCAATTGCGGATACTTCGACATGGCCGCCCACCACGTCATCTGCCCGTCGCCCAGCAAACCAAACAAGCTGGTTGTGCCTTCCTTGATGAAGGCGTTGGCCATTGCGTCATAGACTTTCATGAGTTTCCCCTGATTGGGTGTGTTTGCGGGAATAACCTGAAGGTTATTCGTTTGATCCGGTACATAGTACAAAAATTTTGGGATATCCCGTGCCGAAAAACAGTTGCAAGGACGCCATGGTGTGCGAGCCAAGCGCGGCGGGGCCGGGCACCTCGGTGCGAAGGGTCATGCCCAACGTGCGGGTTTCGCGCGCGTACCCACGTGTGTCGTCGTTAAGCCGAGTGTCCGCTGCGTTTTCCGGTAGGGAAGCCGTCAATAACGTAGCCGTTGAAACGGCCAGCGCTAGGCGCCTTTCGCGGTCGCGCCGGTTGATATCGATCATTCTAAGGACCGCAGCAACAGCAGGCTGCGATGAGCTGGCTGTCAAAAGAATCACAAGCAACAAATCATCATAAGTATTTGATTTATTTGAATAATTTGTAAAAACTCACGACTGAGTCAATAGTCACTGCGTGCGCCCGGCGCCGCAGGCTTTGACGCCACAGGTGCCGCCGACGGCTGCGTACTGATGTCGATCCCGCCTCGCCTGGGGTTGTAGCCATCGGTGAGCGTGAACAGGAACGCCACGATGTCGTCGATCTCTTCGTCGTTCAACTGCGGACGCTGCTTGGGGCGGCGCTGATAGGGCGGCGTGTCGACGTCGACGTTGGCGTGATACGCCGCGGGCAAGTCGTTGAATTTTTTGCCTTGGGCGTACCAGCGCTCCGGGTGCGTGTCGCGCGTGGCATAGAACGCCACGGTATCGCGCAGGCTGTCGAACAGACCGTTATGCATGTACGGTGCAGTGATGGTGATATTGCGCAGCGTGGGCGTCTTGAACAGGCCGCAGGCCGCCGGATCGGTGATTTTTGGTGTCGGCGCTTCCGCGCCGGGCTTCAGGCCTTCCACCGGCACGCGCTCGCACAGCCCCAGATCGACAAAAGCGCCATCAGCGGCGTTCTTCGGAATGCGCATACTGCGCGCGACTCCCAGTGCGCGATAACTGAAATCGGTAAACAGGGATTTTTTCGGATCGCGCGAGTCGGTATCGACGATGTGGCACTGCGCGCAATTGCCTTTCTGGCGGATGGTGAAGAGGCTCAGCCCGCGCTGTTCCTGCTCGGTAAATTTCGCCTCGCCGCGCATTACGTAATCGAACTTCGAAGTAAAAGGCTGAAACACGCTGGTGCGTTCAAACGCGGCAATTGATGCCGCCACCGCGTCCAGTGCCGCATCGGCATTGCCGAAGATTTTGTCGCCCCATTCCTTGCGGAACTCGGCGGCGTACGGCGCCTTCGCCACCTTGGCGATCAGCGCAGGCGCGTTGGGGTTGTTCATTTCCAGCGGGTTAAAAAACGGCTGCTTCGCCTGTTCTTCCAGCGTGTCTGCGCGGCCATCCCAGAACAGCCCGCCCGCCGGCACCGGCTTGCCGTCGCTTTGAATGCTACCAAACTTGGGGACGTGTTCCAGATACATCGTGGTGGGCGCATCGCGCGTGCCAAAGGCATCTGGACGGCTGCCCTGCGCCACACCAATCAGCGTGCTGTTGTTGCCGGTAAAGGCTCGCCGCGGATCGTGGCACGAAGCGCAAGCGGTGCCGCCGGGTTCCGACAGCGTGGGATCAAAAAAAGGCGAAGGCCGAGGCGCTCGCGCGGGGTGAGTTTGGATTGATCGATGTAGCCAGCCAGTGACAGGATAAACTCATCGTTGGTTTGCACCGGCTGAGCGTGTGGTGCGGGTGCGAACATCAAAAAAAACGTGCCCGCCAGCAAAGGCACAACCAGCGTGAGTCCAGCCAGGTGTCGGAGTAAGTTTTGTATCATAGGGGCCAATGTGCGATCAGCGTTTATTGCGGCTTGATGCCGATTTCCGGCAGCAGTTTGCGGTACAGCTCGTATTCGGATTTTATCAACGCGGCGAAGGATTCCGGCGTGGTGTCCACCGCCGGCACGCCACCCTGACGCGCGAAGCGTTCTGCCGTGTCGGGCCGCTTCAAAATGGTCACAATATCGGCATGCAGCTTGTTGATGATGGGGCGCGGCACGCGCGCGGGCGCCGCGATGCCAAACGGTGTTTCCACCACGGCGTCTGGCAGGCCTGCCTCGACCACGGTCGGCAGATCGGGAAAGCCGCTGGTGCGCGCCTTGGTGGTGACCGCCAGCGCGCGCACGCGCGGTTCGCGCATCATGGGTGTTACCGCCGGCGCGACGAACACCACGAAATGCAGACGGCCGGCAAACATTTCCGTCCACGCATCGCCTATATTCTTGAACGGTACATGCACCGCCTTGAAGCCCGCGGCCTTGGCAAAAATTTCCGCCGACAGGTGCGCCGCCGTGCCGGTACCCACAGATGCGTAGTTAAGCTGACCCGCCCGCGGTTTGGCGTAGGCAACCAATTCCTGCACGGTTTTTGCGGGCACCGTTGACGAAATCATTACCACGCTGGGGATCAATGCCAGCAGCGCGATGGGCGAAAAATCCGTCGCCGGGTTGTACGGCTGCTTCGCATACAGCAGCGGCACCACCATCATCGAACTGGAGGCTGTGCCGATGGTGTAACCGTCCGGGTTGGCGCCCGCCAGCGTTTGCATCGCGATCAAACCGCCCGCACCGGTGCGGTTGTCAGCGACAACTTGTTGCTTGTACAGGTCCGTCAGCGCCACTGCGACAATGCGTCCAAAGTAATCCGCACCGGTGCCTGGCGACGACGAAATGATGAGGCGTATCGGCCGCTCGGGGTAGGCGCCTGCCGAAGCCGCATGAGCGGCGAAAGGCGCAAGAGGCAGCGCGGCGGCCGCCACGGCCAGCAGGATTTGCTTCATGACTTCCTTTCGCCAATATACAAAAAGTGTTTTAAAACAAATACTTATAACATCTTCGTCATTGGGTGCTAATTCAATGCGGTCATGCCGGCCGCCTTGACGATTTTTGCCGCCGTCGCCATTTCGCTGCGCAAATAGGCCGCGAATTCTTCCGGCGTGTTGCCCACCAGGATCGCGCCCTGATTGGTCAGCCGCTCTTTGATATCCGGAAGACTGAGGATGCGTGCGATTTCGGCATGCAGTTTGGTGATGCTGGTTCTGGGCGTGGCCGCAGGCGCCAGTATGCCGTACCAGTTCGACAGTGCATATCCCGGCACGCCGGCTTCAGCGATGGTCGGCACCTCGGGCAGTTGGGCGAAGCGCTGAGCGGTGGTCACACCCAACGCACGCACTTTGCCCGCACGCACGTACTGCGTGACTTGCAGGGCATTCATAAAATAAATGGGAATCTGTCCGGCGAAAAGATCAATCGCCGCCGGGCCCGCACCCTTGTACGGAATGTGATTCATGCGTACGCCCGACAGCAGCTTGAACAATTCGGCAGCCAGATGCGGCGGCGAGCCGTTGCCGGAACTGCCGTAGTTGATTTCGCCGGGCCGCGCTTTCAAAAAAGCGGTGAACTCTTTCACCGAGCGCGGCGGAAACGACGGGTGCACCGACAGCACCAGCGGTCCCTCGGCCAGCAGGCTGACCGGCGCGAAATCCTTCGCCGTATCGAACGGCAGTTTCGGATAGATACTCGGGTTAACCGCAAAACCGCTGGGGATCAGCAAGGTGGTGTGACCGTCGGGCGGTGCTTTCGCCACGTACGCCGAACCGATGGTGCCGTTGGCGCCGCTGCGGTTTTCGACAATCACCGGCACTTGCCAGGCTTCGTTCAGTTTTTGCGCGAGCGCGCGCGCGAAAATGTCGGTGCCGCCGCCGGGCGGGAACGGGACGACGATGCGCATGGGGCCGGCGGGGTAGGTTTGTGCAGTTGCCAGGCTTGATAACAACGACAGCAGTGACAGCAAAAATTTAACGTGGCGCATGGCACTGAAACCACCAAAACTGTCGTTCCCGCGCCGGCGGGAACCCATGGGGAGTGCCCTATGGAACGGGTTTAGGCATTCCCGCCTGAGCGGGAATGACAGAGAAAGAAACTTGTACAGCAACATTTTGCTGCCTTGCCCGGCAGTCCGCACTAAAACTTCACCACCTTGGGATCAAATTCCAACCCCAACCCTGGCTTGTTCGGAACGGTGAGCACACTGTTCTTCGGCACCGGCTCTTCCTTGTAGCAGCGGAAGGTCCACGGCATATATTCGAC
>SYEN01000168.1 GCA_005800795.1 Burkholderiales bacterium
CGTTCCTGATTGATCGATTGGGTTACCAGTTCAAGGTAGGCGGAAACTCGCAGCAGCAGTTCCTGCGACGGCAATTCTTCCGACAGTGTGGAAAACGACTCCAGATCCGAAAAGAAGATGGTCAGGAAGCGGCTGTGCCCCCCAATGGCCAGCGCCTCTTTGGTGTCGAGCAGCTGGCGCACCAGTCCCACCGGCACGAATGCAGCAAACGAACGTACCAGCGAATCGAGCGTGTGGATGGCGTTCGAAAGCACCGACACTTCACGGATCGGGGAATCGAGCACCGGCATGGGTGCGCCCGCGCCCAGTTCCTGAATCTTGGTCACCTGGGTGGCAAGCTGCTCAAGCGGCGCCGAAATCACTTTTGACAGTATGTAGATCACCAGCAACTGCAGGCTGATCGCAATCAACCCGAACAACAGCAGAAACTGGTTTTGCCGGTCAAATGCGCTGGTGAAATCCTCCAGGGGGGTAATGAAGAACAATTGCCATTTTTTTCCGAATTCCGGCGGCAGGTTCGATAGCCCCGCGACGTACTGTTTGCCCGAATGTTCGAACATGTAGAGTTTTTCGCCGTGGCCGTCGCGCGAGCCGAAGGCGATGGCTGTCAGTTTGCCGCCCACGGAAGTGATGTGTTGCAGCTCGACTTTGCCTTTTTCATTGGAATAAGTCTTCGTACGCTCGGAATTGGCGATTACGCGGCCTTGATGATCAAGCACGTAACTCAAGGTGCCGGGGCTGATCTTGTGCTGCGACAGGTATTGGGACAGCACGTCCAGCGTGATGTCGGCGGCGGCAACACCTGCGAGCTTGCCGTTGCGGTAAAACGGCGCGGCGATGGTGAAACCCACCAGCCCCAGCGCTGCAAACACATCGGGATCGGACACCATCGGCCGCCCTTCCGCGACTGCCGCGCGGTACCACAGGCGCTGGCGCGGATCGTAGCTGGTTGCGTCCTCGGACTGGCCGATTTCCTTTTCGCTGGCATCGAGAAAGCGAAAGCGGTCAATTGCTGGCGTCTTCTTTGGCGCATCGATCCAGCGATAGGCAAAGCGGGTTCCCGGCGGTGGTAGCTGGTTCTGAATCTTGATCGCGGGATCAATACGCCGCGCCTGGCGGAAAGACGCGTCCTCGAGGCCGATAAAAACGCTGGTGATGGTTTCACTGTAGCGGGTGATGCCGAGCAGATATTGCATGGCGCGGTTGTCGGAATAGAACTCCGGCTGCTCGTTGCCGATGGCCGCCGCGCTGCTGACCAGTGATTTAATTGGCGCGAACACATTCTGTATGCTGGCGATGGCGTCGACGCGGAAGCGCTCGGCCAGTTCATGCGCGTTGGCCCGCGCAATGCGCTCGTTCGAGACATAGCTTACGATCACCATGGCAGCGAACACCGGCAGTGTCAGCAAAACAAACAACGTCAGGATGCTGGGCCGCAGCCGCAGTTTTTTTGCCGAACCAAGTATCATGAAGAGTCGCTTGCGCTGATTCAATCGCCGGATTGTCTGGCTTGGGCTGCCGGATCTTTCAACTGCCCGTTCAACTGTCTGATATTAAACGGGTATATGGCCAAGTTTAGGCAATATAGGCGAATTTGTCCGGGTTTTCTGCTCTATTCCTCGCGCCGCGCGAGCTTCACCCCCAACTGCTTCAACTTGCGGTAGAGGTGCGTGCGCTCCAGCCCAACAACCTCCGCGACACGGCTGATGTTGCCACCTTCCTTGCCCAGATGATACTCAAAATACGCGCGCTCAAACTCGTCTCGCGCCTCGCGCAACGGTTGATCGAACGCCAGCACCTGTAGCGCCGGCTCGCTGGCCGGTTCAGGCAGTGCGCGCGCCACGTCATCGGCAGAAATTTCTTCGGTATGCGCGGTTTGCGCCAGCGTGCGCACCACGCTTTCCAGTTGCGTGACGTTGCCGGGCCAGTCAAAGTTACGGAGCAGATTGAGCGCGGCGGTGGAAAACTGGCGTAGCGGAATTTCCTTCGCTTCCAGCATGCGGTTCAGAATCAGACCAGCCAGTTCCGGGATGTCTTCGCGATGCTGGCGCAGACTGGGTACGTTGATGGTCATCGCCGACAGCAGTTCGTAGAGCTTGGCGTCGAATTCCCCGCCGGCGGCAACCTCGGCCAGCGCGCGCGAGGCGCCGCACACCACACGCGTGTTGGAGCGGGTCACTTTTGCCAGCAACAGCAGCATGCCTTTTTGCTCCGCACGGGTCAGCTCGGCGACATCGTGCACGAAAAGCGTGCCGTGACGCGCCTGATTCAGCAATTCGATGGGCTGTGAAGCCAACACCGCGTTGGTTTCGGGCGACACCCACGGCGTATTGCGCGTGTGCAGCACGCGTGCGCAGGCCTCGATGCCGCAACCGGGCTCACCCACCAGCACCACCGGCGTGCGCATCGCGGCGATAAGCTCCAGCCGCTGTTTCAGATCGGTAATGAGCGGCGAACGCCCCAGTGCCGCCAGCGAGGCGCCAGGTTGCGGCTGTGCAGCACCATGTTTCAGCGCGCGGCCGACGGTGGACAAAAGTTTTTGCAGTGCAATCGGCTTTTCCAGAAAGTCATAGGCGCCGATGCGAGTGGCTTCCACCGCGGTGTCGATGGTACCGTGACCCGACATCATCACCACCGGCATGGTGAGCACGCCGCCGCTGGCCCATTCCTTGAGCAGGGTAATGCCATCGGTATCGGGCATCCAGATATCAAGCAGCACCAGATCGGGTCGCGCCGCCTGCCGCCGCTCGCGCGCCTCGGTAGCGTTTTGCGCAAGCTCGACCTTGTAGCCTTCGTCGGAAAGAATCTCCGACAACAGTTCGCGGATGCCGATTTCGTCGTCTACCACCAGGATGTGTTGCATCGCGGGCTACCTTCCGTGGTTCGAGGTCATTGTGATAAAATATTCAATAAAAACAGATGCTTACGATGATCCAGTTTTTCGTGCCGCCGTTCGCGCCCGTGTGTGGCGCAGCGCCGAAGCCGGTACTGGCAGCGTGATTGACACACGCGCGCCGTGGGGTTCGACGTTACCGATGGCGACACTGCCGCCGTGCTCCTCGATGATTTTTTTAACGATCACCAACCCCAGGCCGGTGCCCTTTTTCTTGGTGGTGACATACGGCTCGAACGCGCGCTTCATCAGATGTTCGGGAAAACCGCTGCCATTGTCGGTGACGCTGAAACGTATCAACCCATCGCCGGTTTCACTCACCACCGTAATGCGCGGAGACGGTGTGTCCCCGAGGGCATCCTGCGCGTTTTGCAGCAGATTGTGTATCACCTGCCGCAGCTGTGTCGCGTCGCCGACAATATGCGGCAGCGCCTCGGCGAGCTCGAGCTTGATGCGGCCGCCAAGCGATTCATACAGGGTGAGCACCTCATGCACCAGCGAATTGAGGTCCAGTTCACGCATCGCCGGATCGGGCGCTCGCGCGTACTGGCTGAACGCATCCACCATGCGTTTGAGCGACGCCACCTGATTGACAATGGTCTGCGTGGAGCGGCCCAGCATGCCTGCATCCGTTTCATCGAGCTTGGGCGCGAGCTTCATTTGCAGCCGTTCGGCAGACAGTTGTATGGGCGTCAACGGGTTCTTGATTTCGTGCGCAAGCCGCCGCGCAACCTCGGCCCACGCCGCGTCCCGCTGCGCCTGCAGCACGTCTGTCACGTCGTCAAACACCACCACGCAGCCGCCCGCGCGGCCGGTGCTTGCGGGTAGCGGCTTGCCACGCAGCAACAGATGTTGCTCGCCGGTGGAAACTGCGCGCACCACCTGACGTTCCCATTCCTCGCCGGCGGCTTCGGCAAAACCCGCCTGTATCTCCAATCCGAGCACATGCAGGGATTGCTCCACGCCGCCCCATTGCGCAGTTTTCAGATGCAGTAACGCTGCCCCTTCCAGTCCGAGAATCGCCGATGCGCTGGGATTGGCGCTCTGCAGGGTCAAGGCCCCGTCAAACACCAGCACGCCTGCCGACAGGTGCGCGAGGATGCTTTCCAGATACGCCTTGGATTTGTTGACTTCGGCTTGATTGCGTTCGGCCTCGCGGCGCGCGTCTTCGAGCTGATGCGTCATGCTGTTAAACGATTGCGACAACTGTCCCAGTTCATCGCTGCTCGCCACCGCCGCACGGCGGCTGAAGTCGCCCTGCGCCACCGCGCGCGTGCCTTCCACCAGCGCGTTGAGCGGAGCGGAGAATTCTTCCGACAGATAAATTGCCGCCGCCAGCGCCGCCAGCAATGACAGCAGCAGCGTGAGCGTGAGCGTAATGCCGTAAAGGCGCTTCAGCCCCAGCCGGCCCACCACCAGTTCCTGATATTCTCTGTAGCCTGATTGCACGGTTTCGGCATTTTGCGCCAGCCGCGGCGGCACGATGTAAATCAGTTGCAGCGCACGCGGTTCCTCCGCCAGCGACAGCAGATTGACCGGTGACACCACACGCAGCAGCAAGCCGCGGTCGGGGGTGGCGTCGGCCACCGCGTAGGTTTGCTGGGAACGCAGCAAGCGCAACGCTTCGGCGGGCGGCGCTTCCGGCATCACGCTGATGCGCTCGCTTCCCGCCGTGGCGATCACGCTTCCGCGTAACGTGTAAAGGGTGGCTTCGTGCGCGCCCGCCTGTTCGCGCAGGGTGTTGAGCGCCACGCCATGTTCGGCAGCGGGGCGGCTGGCGAGTTGCAACGACATGGCGCTCGCCTTGCTCTTGAGATCTTTCAGCAGATTGTCGAGCACATCCTGACTCAATTTCAGGCCGCCCTCGAGCGCTTTATCCACTTTCACGTTGAACCACGATTCGATGCTGCTGCCCAGATACTGCATGGACATGCCATAGAGTAGCACACCCGGCACCACCGCCATCATTGACAGCAGCAGCACCAGCCGCAAGGTGAGCCGCGCGCCGAACACGCCGGTTTTCAGGCGCCGCCGCAGCATCAGCAACTGGCGCACCACCAGCCCGGCAAGCAGCACGGCGATTACACCGTTGACGATCAGCAACGCCTGGTAGTGCCGGGCGAAGAGCGCGGTGTTGGCGCTGGCGGTGGCGAGCAGAAAAAGGCCCACCGCGCTCAGGCCCACCAGCAGCACTATGGCGTAGCGGCGCCGCGCCGATGGTGTGGCGGTGCCCAGAGGGGCGGCGGATACCGGCGTCACGGGTTGACCGTCCATTTGTACCAGTCGGAGCTGACGTTCCAGTCGCGCCCGGTATGCAGTTGAAACGGCTTGGGCAGTTGTGTGGGGTCAAAGCGTAAGCGCAACATTGCCGCGTAGGCGGTGTCCTTGCGCAAGGCGCCCGGCTCGATATCCTGGCGCCGCCGCACGCGGCTCATGGTGGCCAGTGCTTCGTTGAGGCTGGAAAAATTCTGGTACAGTGCGCCCGCGCCGACCCGATACTGCCGCGTCAGCGTGTTGTACGCCAGGCGCTGCTGCTGGCTCAACGCCACCACCTTTTCGTTGCGCCAGTACCAGCGCGCGCGGATCAACTCGAATTCCAGCACGAAATACAGCGGCACGCCCTTGTGCAGCGCATCGTCCAGTGCCGGCGTGAGTTTGATGTCGATGTCTGCTTCCAGCAGGTAGCCATCCTCGCTGGCGGTGACGGAGGCCTTGCGCACTTCGATGCCTTCAGCGTGCGCCGGACCGGGGACCGCAATGAACAGCAAGAGGCAGGTCATCAGCCCCGGAATAAAATGCTGCGCAAAAAAATGCGCAAGCCGCCGCACGGCCGGCGGCCAGGCAGCACTAGACTTTTTGCAACAGCGCGTAGTAAAACCCATCGTGAACAGCATCTGGCAGTATTTGTCCTGCGTGTTGTTCCTCGCGTACTTGCCCTGCGGATGCGGCTGAAAGCGCGTCGAAGGAAAGTGCCTGTAACCGGGCGTCGGCATGGCGCGCCATGAAGCGTTCGACCTGCGTTTGATTTTCTTCCCGGAACACCGAACACGTCACGTACAGGAATTTACCACCTGCGGCCAGTAGCCGCCACAGGGCATCGACGATGGATTGCTGGCGTACGGCAAATTTGGCGATGTCTGATTCGCGCCGTGTCCACTTGATATCGGGATGGCGGCGCGTGACACCTGACGCGCTGCAAGGCACATCGGCGAGGATGCGCTCGAACGGTTTGCCGTCCCACCACGTCTGCGGATGGGCTGCGTCCCCACAGACCACGCGGGCCGTCAGGCCCAGCCGGGCGAGGTTGGCGTTGATGCGTTCCAGTCGTGCGGCATCGCTGTCGAGCGCGGTAAGCGTTACGTCCGCCAGTTCGAGGATGTGCGCGGTTTTGCCACCAGGCGCTGCACAGGCATCCAGCACGCGCATGCCGTTTTGCGCATCCAGCAGGAGTGCAGCCTGCTGTGCCGACGCGTCCTGCACCGACACCAGCCCGTCGTCAAAGCCGGGCAGGCGCTGCACGGGCAGCGGTTTGTCGAGCAGGATGGCGTGGCTTTCCAGTGCAGTCGCGTCGATACCCGCTGCACAAAGGCGGGCGAGATACGATTCACGCGTGGTGCGGCGCGTATTGACGCGCAGGGTAAGTGGCGCATGGCGGTTACCCGCCCGCAGCACAGCATCGAAGTGCGCCGGGTATTGCAACCGGATTTTGTTGGTCCACCAGACCGGGAACGAATAGCGCACTTCGTCGCTCGCCGTGGGCAACGTGGCCAGCGCCTGCAACTCGGCCTTGCGCCGCAAAAAACTGCGCAGCACGGCGTTAACCAGCCCCTTGGCGGCCATCGCGGGCAGCGCCGTGCAGGCACGTACCGCCTGATCCACCACGGCGTGCGGTGCAGCCTGAGTGTGCAGTAGCTGATACAGCGCGATGCGCAGCAATTGGCGCACGTTTTCGTCTCGCAGGGGCCGCACAAGCAACGGCGCGAGCATGGCATCAATCGCACCTCGGTGGCGCAGTACACCGTAGCAAAGGTCTTGCACCAGCGCCCGCAGGTTGGCGGGCTGGCCCGTGGCTTCCTGCGGCAACTGGCGCCACGCGGCTGTAAGTTCGCTATCGAGATTGCGTCCAGCGGCTACCCGTTCGAGCACGCCGGCTGCCACGCATTGTGCGTCGTGCATGAATTTTTGGGCTTTATGCCAACGCCGCGCCGCCGGGTGCGCCGAAGCACGCACCGCGCGCAATCGGGAAACCCTTTAGCAGCGTAGCTGCGGGCAGGCGCTTGCCGCCTGCGCGTTGCAGCTCGAGCACCCTGAGCGCGCCCTGTCCACAGGCAACGACGAGTTCGCTTGACGCGGCCTTGGCCACGATGCCAGGTTCAAGTGGCTGATGATCGGCAACTTCAGCGCGCCACAATTTGATGCGTTCGCCACCGAACGTGGTCGCCGCACCCGGAAAGGGGTTGTAGGCGCGTACACGGCGGCTGATTTCAATCGCGGATTCTTCCCAGTCAATCAGCGCTTCTGCCTTGGTAATTTTGGCGGCGTAGGTGGCCTTCAACGCGTCCTGCGCTACCGGCACGGGAAGATGACGCAAGGTTTCTACAATCTGCCCGGCGCCCAGCTGCGCCAGCCGGTCGTGCAGCTCGCCGGTGGTTTCGGTCCCGCCGATGGGGATGGCACGCCGGGTCAGCATGGCACCCGTGTCCAAGCCTTCGTCCATTTGCATGATGGTGATGCCGGTTTCTGCGTCGCCAGCGAGTATCGCGCGCTGGATCGGCGCCGC
>SYEN01000169.1 GCA_005800795.1 Burkholderiales bacterium
ACCGCTTGCGCCTGTTGTCGCCGACGCGTTCGTGTTTGTCGACCACCAGCGTATCGACATCCAGTTGGCCGAGCCGTGCAGCAATCGACAGACCCGCCTGCCCGCCGCCCACCACTAGCACCGCCGGTTCGCGATCGGCGTACGCCTGCGCCTTGTTACGTTGATCGAGCCAGTTGCCGCCGCGAAAATCACGCGAATACGGCTCGCCTTTCGGTTGCAGCTTGCCGGTTTTTTCCTCGTAACCGCGCAACACTTCCAGCGTGGTCAACAACACCCACGCCTGCGCCGGCGCTTGTAATCGATCATTCACTAGCAGACGCAGCACGCCGCTGCCGCTGCCGACGGCGGTGTCGAACTGAATGATCGCCTCGATCACATCCACCGCGTGCCTGCGCACACGGCGCGGCGGCGTACGCTCAAACGAAATGTTGAAGGCCTGTGCACGCACGAGGGGCTGCGCTTTCGCCAGCGTCGCCGCGATGTTTTCCACGCCGAGGCATGGCGTGAGATCCCACGTGAACGCGAGCAAATCGCGCCAGTGGCTGTCCGCCACAAACAGCTTTGCGATAGTCGCAGCGTTGCCGCTGGCCAACGCCGTTTCAAAGGCATCCAGCCACTGCCGCACCGCCACCGTTTCTTCCGAGGCGTCAGGGCGGGTCAACACAGCACTGTCAGGTGAATTCATGTAAGTATTTGATTTAATTAAATAATTTATGAGAAGCAAAAAGACCTTTTCATGCGGCGTTAAAGCCATACAACTTTGCCGCGTTGGTGCACGTCATCTTGCGCATATCGGATTCCGACACACCGGCGAAATCATGCGCGATGCTCTCGCGCGATTTCGGCCACGTGGTATCGGTGTGCGGGTAATCCGACGACCACATCAGATTGTCCACACCGGTGAATTCGCGCGTATAAACGCCGACGCGATCCTTGATGAAGGCGGCCATCACATTGCGGTGAAAATATTCGCTGGGCTTTAACTTCAAATGAATGCCGTTTTGTGCGCCGTAACGTTCCTGCCCGCGATCCGCGCGCTCGAGCAGCCACGGCAGCCAACCGGTGTCGGCCTCGGCCAGCACCAGTTTTAGTTTGGGGTGACGGTCAAACAGCGGGCTGGTCAAAATCTCACCGAGTGTCAGCATGACTTCCAGCGGATTTTCCGGGTAACTCGCCGCACCCCTTCTATCGCGCGGGAAACGATGCACCACCGCGCGATTACTGGTCAGCGTATGGATGCTGATGGGCACGCCCATTTCCTCAGCAACCGCCCAGAACGGTTCATACAGCGCGTCGCTGTATTCGGTGCCTGCCGGCGGCACGTTGGCGATCATCGCGCCGATCAGTCCACGTGAATGCCAGTGCCGCAGCGCCTTCACCGCGTTGTCAACGTTGTAAACCGAAATCAACGCCAGGCCCTTCAACCGGTCCGGCGCGTGGCTGCACAGCTCGACCATCCACTCGTTGTAGGTGTGAAACGCCGCTTCCTGCAATCCGGCATCCTGAATCTGGTAAAGCTGCATGGCATAGGTGGCGTAGAGCACTTCACCGGAAACACCGTCGATGGCCTGATCTTTCAGGCGCTCCACAGGATCGTAGCCGCCAGCGCGCAGATCGCGGTGATGCACATCCTTGAACTTGACGAGCTCTTCCTTCGGAATGCCCGCCGCCGCGATGCTGGCGATTGCGCGCGGATTGATGCCGTCGCAGACAAAATAGGTGCCGGGCTTGCCCTGCCAATCCGCCACGAAACGCGGCCCGCGCTCGCGGTACTTTTTGTCGATGCGCGTCTCCCACAAATTGACTGGCTCGAACACATGCGAATCTGCGGAGAAGATGATGTTGTCAGCCATGATGCACACTCCTTTGAATGAAAACGTGAAAATTGCCAGTTTGTCTGCCTGCAATGACGCACCTGCGTTGCCTCAGTTTGCCTTGATCCCCGCCTCGCGTACCAGCTTGCCCCACTTGACGGTTTCCGATTTCACGTAAGCCGCGAATTCATCGGGCGCACTACCCACGGGGTCGAGTCCCATCGACAGCAGCCGTTCGCGCGTGGGCGCATCGGCCACCATTTTGGCGATTTCACCCTGCAGCTTCATCACGATGTCGCGCGGCGTGCCCGCCGGCGCGAACAGCGCATACCATTGATCCACCGCGAAGCCGGGTATGCCCGCTTCGGCGACGGTCGGCAAATCAGGCACCGACGTTGAACGCTTCGCCGCACACACTGCCAGCGCACGCAGCCTGCCGGTTCGCACGTGCGGCAGGGTGGAGATCGAGCTCGCCGCGGTCACCGAAATACGTCCGCCGACGATATCGGTGATGCTCGGTGCCGTGCCCTTGTACGGCACATGCACGAGTTCGATGCCGGCCATGCGGTTCAACAACTCCATCGCCAGATGCTGGCCGCTGCCGTTGCCCGAGGACGAAAACAGGATTTCCTTAGGCCGCGCCCTGCTGAACGCCACCAGCTCCTTTACCGTTTTCACCGGCACCGAAGGATGCACCACCAGCACACTGGGCGACAGCACAAACAGCGAAATCGGCGCGAAATCCTTGATGGGATCAAAACTCAACTTGTACATCGCCGGCGTGATCGCATGCCCGGCCGAAGTCATCAGCAGGGTGTAACCGTCGGGCGCCGCACGCGCCACCAACTCGGTGGCAATGGTGCCGCCGGCGCCAGGCCGGTTCTCCGACACCACGGTCTGTCCCCACGCATCGGTGAAGCGCTGTCCCAGCATGCGGCCGGAAGTGTCCACGCCGCCGCCTGGCGCGAGCGAGATGACCATGCGCATGGGTTTCGCCGGGTAGTTGCTCTGCGCGTAAACAGCGCTCACAACGCTTGCACCCGCGCAAACTGCCGCAGTCAAAAATAACCGTAAGTATTTGTTTTTATTCATTATTTTTAAATGGAAAGAATAAGTGCCTGTTCATTATCGCACCCGCACATGCTTGACGATACGCCGCCGCCGTCCCCATGGCCCGGCGCGCACCACATACAAATCACCCCGTGAATCGCCCCAGATACCGTGGCACGATTTGAACGACGCGTCCCCCCAATGCGCGAGTCGCTCGCCTTCCAGCGTCAACACGCTCAGCATGCCGCTGTTGTGTTCGACGATATACACGATGTCATTCGCGTCAACGTAAATTACCGCCGGGCCGATTAATTTTATCGGCCAGATGTGCAGCAGCTTGCCGCTTTGATCGAACAACTGCACGCGGTCGTTCTCGCGGTCGGCGACCAGCAGACGGCCATGGCGGTCGATCCATACTGCGTGCGGCAGATTGAACTGCCTAGGCGCCGTGCCCGGCTCGCCCCACGACATGAGATGTTTGCCATCGGCCGAAAATTTGTGCACGCGCGCGTTGCCATAGCCGTCGGTCATGAACATTTCGCCCGACGGCGCCACGTCGATATCGGTCGGCAGATTGAACGGATCCCCGCCGTGGGTGACATCCCGGAAAGCCGTCGAGCGGAAATCATCAGGCGCCACACCGGTATCCGAGCGAAAACCTTTCACGCCGATGGTGCGCACCAGCTTGCCCTCCGGCGTGAATAGCATCATCTGCGCATGATCGCGATCCACCAGCCACAGATTGCCGTCGCGCGCCATGCGTATGGTGTGCGGAAACGCAAACAGCCCCCTGCCCCACGACGACAGATAATTGCCGTCGCGGTCGAACACGATCACCGGGTGTTCCGTACCGCGATTGAAACAATAGACGCGATCCTGCGCATCCACCGTCACGGAAGCCGCCAGCATTTCGCAATCCGCCGGCGGTTTCGCCCAGTCTTCATGCACGGTAAAGGTGTGGCGGCCACTGCCGACCACGGCGTTCGCTGCTGGCATATCGTCCTCCCGTACTTCCGTTGATGCCGCTTTGACCATTCTACTGCGGCTTGATTTTCGCCGCCGCGATCACCTTACGCCACTTCGCGATATCGCGGCGCACGTAGTCCGCGAATTGTTCCGGCGTGCTGCTGATGGCTTCCAGTCCCAGCGTCGCATAGCGTTCCTTGAGATCCGGCGATTGCGCGGCCTTGGCCACGGCGGCGCTCAGCTTCTGCAGAATGTCGCGCGGCACACCCGCCGGCGCGACCAAGCCGTAACGCGCGTCCACCTCAAAATCCGCAAAACCCTGTTCGGCGAATGTCGGTACGTCGGGCAAGCCGCGCGCCCGTTGTGCGCTGGCGGTGGCGAGCGCGCGCAGCTTGCCGGCTTTAACCTGTGGAATCGCCGGCGGCACCGAAATAAACATCACATCCACGTGCCCGCCGATCACATCGGCCATCGCCAGCGACGCACCCTTGTAGGGCACATGCAGCATGTCGATGCCGGTGGCAAGCTTGAGCATTTCACCGCCCAGATGCAGCGAGCCGCCAGTGCCTGACGAGGCGTAGGTCAACGCGTTCCTGCGCGCCTTCGCCACCGCAATGAATTCGCGCAGCGTGCGCGCGGGCACCACCGGGTTCACCATGAAGGCAATGTCGCTGTTCGCTGTCAGACTGACCGGCGCAAAATCCTTGATGGTGTCGAACGGCAATTTGGCGAACGTGTTGGGGTTCATGGTGAAACCCGACGTCGTCGCCAGCAGCGTGTAGCCGTCCGGTGCCGATTTCGCCACGGCCTCGGCACCAATCACGCCATTTGCGCCGGCACGGTAATCGACCACGAACGGCTGACCGAGCATCTCATGCAGCTTTTGCGCCACCGGCCGCACCACCAGATCGGCCGGGCCGCCGGGCGCGAAACCCACCACGATACGCACCGTCTTGACGGGGTATTCCTGCGCTTTGGCGCCGCCCCAAACAACAAACGTCACCCCTATCGCGACACACAGAGGTTTCACAGGATCTCCGCACGCCCGTTGTTGAGCACCACGATGTCACCCCGTGCGGGCACGGTGCACCGGAACGACACCACGTTGCCGCTTTTCCACATGTGCGTGCGCAGGGTTTCGCCCGGATAAACCGGCGACGAAAAACGCGCTTCCATGCTTTTGAAACGCGTGGGATCGTAATCACACAGTGTTTTGAGCATCGCGTGGCCCGCCACGCCGAATGTGCACAGGCCATGGAGAATGGGTCTCGGAAAACCGACTTTCTGCGCGTGCGACGGATCGGAGTGCAGAATGTTGTAATCGCCCGACAGCCGGTAAATGAGTGCGGCTTGCGGCAAAGTCGCCAGATCGCAACTGAACTGCGGCAGTGTGTCTGGCGGCGGCATGGCGTGCGGTTCGCGCGAAGGGCCGGTGGGGCCGTCAAACCCGCCGTCGCCCCGGCAAAAGCTGCTCGACATCAGCGTGCTGATCAGATCGCCGGTTTTCTTCTCATACACCTTGCGTTCGGTGGTAATCACCGCGCCGCGATTCTTACCGCCCTCGATGCCTTTGTCGACCACGCTCGCCAGTTTGGACACGCCCACCAGCACACCCTCCACCGGGATGGGTTTGTGAATGGTAACCATTTGCTCGCCGTGCACGCTTTTGCTGCCAAAGCCGGTGTCGGTTTTCTTGAGCCACGCGTTCGGCGCGGCGAGCACCACGGCCATGGTCGGCAACGCAGTCAGATTTTTTTCATACACGTAACGCAACGGCTTCTCGTCCATCGGATCCGCGCCGAGGCCCACGCCCAGCGCGTAGAGCATGGTGTCGCGCTGCGTAAGGTTTTGTTCCACCTCGGGAATTTTGTATTTCAGCAGCCGTTGATACGCGGCATGATCGATGGCCATGACCTGCACTCCTGGTTAACCCTTTGAAAGTGATTGCAGCCGCTCGTAAATCTGCCGCGGCATCGTAAAACCATCGCGGCGCCGGCGCTCACGCTCGGCAAACGCGCGCTCCGACGGGATGCGAATTTCGCTCACGCCTGGCTGGCGCGGCGTGGTGCGAACTTCGCCAAGCAGCGCGGCGAGGTGCTGTTTGAACTGCGGCAGAGGCATCAGCAGTTCCGGATCGAACACGATAAACAAAAAACCGAAATCCGCCGGCCTGCCATTGGTGAGCACGGTGCCCGCCATCAAGCCCATGGCCTGCGTCATCAACGACAATCCAAAACCCTTGTGGCCGAATTTTTCGCCACCGAAGGTTAGGATGCTGCCCGCGATGGCGGCAGCCGGATCGCGCGTGGGGTTGCCTTCCGGGTCGATGGCCACGCCTTCCGGCAGCAACTGATTCAAGCGCCCGGCAAGGATCACATCGCCGTTGTTGGTGGCGGAGGTGGCCACATCCAGCACCAACGGATCCGGTTCGCCGGGAAGACCAAACGCCATCGGATTGGTGCCAAGCAACGCTTTTTTGCCGCCCAGCGGCGCCACCTGATCGCCGCTGCAGGCGAAATGCGCGCAGGCAAAACCGGCGCGCGCGATTTTCTCCACGTAGTACGCACTGCGCCCGCTCATCCAGCAATTGCGCATGCCCACTACCGAGAAACGACTGGTTTGGGCTTTCGCGATGGCAAGCTCTGCTGCGCGATACACAGCATAAAAACCCGGGAAATTGCCGCCATCCATACGCGCGGACACCGGCGTTTCGTGCTGCATGCGGATCGCGCCGCGCGGCTTTCTGAAATTTTCATGTTCGGAAATCGTGAGAATACGCGCGAGTCCCAGCGCAGGATAACCGCACAATTCCGCGTCGATCTGGCTGGTGGTGATGACATCAGCCTCTTCAAGCGTGAAGCCGATTTTTTGCAGCGCCGCCAGTCCCAACGCACGCGCAGCGTCAGCTTGCAACCGCACGGCATCGCCGCCGCTCATCGTCTGACTCCTGTGGCCGACGCAGCCTTACCTTGATCGAAGAAACGTAAGTATTTGTTTTTATTCATATTTACATGGGTTGCCGCTGGTGTGCCAGCAGCGCGTCACGGCTCGCTGATGCCTGCGATCTTGATGATCTTGCTCCACTTGACGATTTCGGCACGCAAATAGTCGGCGAATTCCTTGGGCGACGTGGGCGCGAGTTCGACGCCGAGTCCGGCAATTTTCTCGCGCGTATCGGTTTTCAGCGCCGCCGCGATTTCGCGGTTCAGCACGTTGATCGCGGCGGTAGGCGTGCCACGCGGCGCGGTCAGGCCGTACCAAGTGCCGGATTCAAAGCCGGCGACGCCGCTTTCTGCCAGCGTTGGCAACTCCGGCATGGAGGTGGCGCGCTTGGCACTGGTCACGGCCAGCGCCCGCATGCGTCCGGCACGCACATGCGGCCCGGCACCGCTGACGTTGATAAACGCGGATGGCACTTCGCCCGCCAGCAGCGCGGTGACCATCGGCCCGGTGCCCTTGTACGGCACGTGCGTGGCCTTGACGCCGACGAGATGGTGAAACAGTTCCTGCGACAGATGACCAATACCGCCAGCGCCGGCAGAAGCAAAATTCAGCGGCTTCACTTTCGACAGCGCGATATATTCCTTTACCGATTGTGCCTGCACCGACGGGTGCACCAATAGCAAAAACGGCTGTGAACCAATAAAGCCGATGGAATCGAAATCCTTGATCGCGTCGTACGGCAGTGGCCTTGCAAACGCGGACGTTACCGCGAACGACGCCGTGGCGAACAACGTTGTGTAGCCATCGGGCGCGGCTTTGGCGACGATGTTTGCGCCGATTACCCCGGCAGCACCGGGCCGGTTGTCGATCACGAACGGTTGGCCGAGGCTTTCACCCATTTTCTGACACAGAATGCGTGCCACCACGTCGGAGCCGCCGGGTGCGAACTGAATCACCACGCGTATCGGACGACTGGGATAGGTGTTTTGCGCAGCAGCGGGTGCCACTGAACAGGCCAGCAGGACGAGCAACGCGCAGGGCAAGCCGGCGATGTTTTTGCTGCCAGGATGTAGGTGCACAATATAATCCTTTAGAATCAACACAGCGAAATCATATGTTGGAAACCGGTCTTCAACATTGCCGGGCGGTGTTGAGCCGTGAACAGGAGCGTGGCGCCATGATGTCGGATTCACCCGTGAAATTCAACCCGCGTGCTGGCGCCACACTGTGTGCCGCGGCAGCGGTGGCGTTGCCGCTGCTCGCCACACCCCTGTTGGCGCAACAATTCCCTGTCAAACCCGTGCGCTTTATCCTCGGCCCCAGCTCCGAAGTGCTGCCGCGCATCGTCGCGCAGCGGCTGTCAACGATGTGGGGCCATCAGGTGCTGGTCGATCCGCGACCCGGCGGCGGCGGCACGGTGGCGGCCGATACGGTGGCCAAGTCATCGCCCGACGGTTATACGTGGTTGCTGTCCACCGCCACGTTCACCGTCAGCGCCAGCCTGCTCGCCAATCCACCCTTCGATCTGGTGCGAGATTTTCAGGCTGTGACGCTGCTTGCCAGCGCGCCGTTTTATCTGATGGTGCATCCTTCATTGCCGGTTAAAACGGTGAAGGAACTCAGCGCACTGGCGAAGGCGCGGCCAGGGCAACTCAACTATGGTTCATCCGGCATGGGCACGCCGCCGCACATGGCCGCTGAAATGTATAAAAGCCTGGCGGGTCTTAACGTGGTGCACGTGGCTTACAAGACCGTCGCCGCCGCCGTCACCGACCAGATCGCCGGGCAGATTCAGGTGTCGTTTCAGTACGGCCCGTCGAGCCTGCCGGTGCTGCGCTCGGGCCGGCTGCGCGGGCTGGCGGTCACCAGCATCAAGCGCTCGCGCTTCGCGCCTGAACTGCCGACCATGGATGAATCCGGCGTGCCGGGTTACGAAATCAACGGCTGGAACGGCATCCATGTGCCACTGAAAACACCGGCTGACATCATCAACAAACTCAATGCCGACCTGCGCGCCGCGCTACAGACCCCCGACGTGCACGAACGCCTTACCGCCGCGAGTCTGGATGTGCACGGGTATTCACGCGCAGATTTCGAGGCGTTCGTGCTGAAAGATCGCGCGCGATTTGCGAAGGTGGTGAAGGATGCGGGGATTACGCCGGAGTGAACCGATGCTGAGCATATGGAAACATTGGGTGCCTTCGCGGTTGCTGGGGCACAGCACCGCAAAACTTTCCCTGTCGTTCCCGCGCAGGCGGGAACCCATGTCACAGCCTCATCGCAATCACCGCATGGGTTCCCGCCTTCGCGGGACCGACGGTGTTGGTTTGGCGAATTCCCGCTGCCTTGCCGTCAGCCTCGTGTTAGCAGCGCTGGGAGGGTCATTGTCAAGCATCGCTGCGGCACAGGCCCAATCGGTAACCACCAGCTCAGCAACCACCTACCCCACCAAACCCATCCGCCTCCTGACCGCCGAAGTCGGCGGCGGCAGCGATTTCACCGCACGCCTGCTGTCGCAGCGACTGACCGAAACCCTCGGCCAGCAGCTCGTCGTCGACAACCGTACCGGCGGTGTCATCATCGGCGACATCGCCTCCAAGGCGCAGCCCGACGGCTACACGCTGATGCTCTATAGCAGCGCGCTGTGGTTGATGCCGTACATGCGCTCGAACGTGCCGTATCGCATGGAACAGTTCGCCCCGGTGGTTTACATCTCGGCCTCCCCTCTGCTGCTGGTGGTGCACCCGTCGGTGCAGGCGAAATCCACCGAAGAACTGATCGCCCTCGCGAAAGCCAAACCGGGCGAACTCAATTACGCCTCCGGGCCGCTGGGCGCGGCGCCGCATTTGGCGGGTGAATTGTTCAAATACATGACCGGCACCAATATCGTGCATATTCCGTTTAAAGGGGTGGGGCTTGCATTGAACGATGTCATCGCCGGACGCGTGCAGATCATGTTCACCTCGGTGGGTGGCGCCATTCCGCAGGTCAAGGCCGGCCGTCTGCGCGCGCTGGCGGTCACCACGGCGAAACCGTCGCCGCTGTTGCCCGGCATTCCCACGGTGGCGACGGCGGGGCTGGCCGGCTTTGAAAGCGTGTCCACCAACGGCTTGTTTACGCGCACCGGCACGCCACAGGCCGTCATCGACAAACTCAATCGTGAAACCAACAACGTGATTGCACGCCCTGACCTGCGCGAGAAATTTCTCGGCGTCGGCATGGAACTCATCGGCGGCACCAGCGCGCACTTCGATCAAGTCATCAAAAGCGAAACCGAACGCATGAGCAAAGTGATCAAGGCCGCCGGGTTGCGCGCGGAATAATCTGGCAGCCGCATAAAAATATCAATTAAAACAGTTACTTACAAAGAACGCTCGGCAGTGCGCCCCTTGCATGCCCTCTGACCCCCAGCCCGCATCGCCGGGCAACCCATCCCGGCAAGACACCATCGCCACGCTCGGCGCGGGACTGTTCACCAACGGCGTGTGGGACATGCTGTCGGTGATCGTGCCGCTGTATGGTGTGGCGGTCGGTATGAATGCCGCCGAAATCGGTTTGATCGTCGCCGCGCGTTCGGTGCTGCCGGCGGCTCTCTCCATCCACGGCGGCATCCTGATGGACGAGCTGGGCACCCGGCGTGTGCTCATCTGGGTGGCCGCGGCGAGCACTGCACTGCCGCTGCTCTATCCGCTCACCGGCTGGTTTACCGTGCTGGCGCTGCTGCAATTGCTGCTGGGCCTTGCGTCCGGCCTGGGCATGGCGGCTTCGCAAACCTGGTGCGTGCAAACCAGCCTCGGCGACACCGCCATGCTCGCGCGTTACAGCGTCGCCACACGCATAGGCACCTTCATCGGCCCCATCGTGGCCGGCGCGCTGTGGGACTACTCCGGCGCGTGGGCCGCATTTGCCTGCGTGGCCGTTTGTGGCGCGGGGGCGGTGTGGTCCACCGCGTATGGTGTGCATGGCAAAACAAACGCCACACCACCACCGGTACTGCGGGTGCTGCTGCCGCGCTGGGCGCCGCACAAGGAAGCCCTGATGCTGGCGCTGATTCCGCCGGTGGCGTTTATTCTGGTGGCAAGCCTGTTGCGCAACTCGTCGGGCGCGATACAGAGTTCGCTGTTTGTGGTGTACCTGAACGGCATCGGCATGAGCGGCACGCTGATCGGCCTGCTGGTCGCCATCGCTGAAATCTCCGGCGTCGCCGGCTCCCTGGTTGCCGCGCGCATGGAACGGCGCATGGGCGCTTACACGCTGATTATCGTAAGCATCATGGTCACTCTGACCTGCATTGCCGCCACCCCCCTGATCGCGCACCTGCTCGCCGTGCTGATCGGCGCCTGCGTACTGCGCGGCCTGATGCAGGGCATGAGCCAGCCGCTGATGTACGCGATCCTCGGCAGCGAAATCTCCGGTAACCGCCACGGTGCCAGCGTAGGTCTGCGCAACGCCGTCGTGCGCCTAGGTTCCATTATCACCCCGGCGGTGATGGGTGTGGTGGCCGAGCGCTTCGGCATCGAAGCGAGTTTTTATGTCATCGGCGCGCTTTTTATGCTGATCACCATGGGGTTGGCCGTGGGTTTTCGCGGTATGCAGCGCAAGCCCGATTCAGCGTAACGCCGGCTCCACCCCCAGCGGTTTTTCCCCGCGCGCTGTGCGCTGTGCGTTGGCGAAACGGTTGCCCCACCGCCAGGGCCCGCTTTCCCACCTCGGCCCCAGCGGCATGCCCATCCGGCGCAACTGCTCCGCTGCGAAAATGATTTGATCCTGGGCTTCTCAATCTGAAGTTTGCCGGCGCATTGCAGGCGGTATGGGCAGCCCGGCAGCGATGGTATATTGCTGCCGCGACACTCAGCCAATCCGGACTCCAACACGCCATGAAACCGATCACCCGCGAACTCGCCCGTTTTGCCGTACAAACCCATTACGGCGACCTCCCCGCCAAGGTCAGCCACGAAGGCGTGCGCGCCTTTACCAATTTCGTCGGCTGCGCGGCCGGCGGCTCGGTGGAACCGGTGTGCGCGAAAATGATTGATGTCATCAGTGACTACAATGGCAAGTCCGATTGCGTGGTCATCGGCTCGAAGCTGAAGCTGGATGCACTGAACGCCGCGCTGTTGAACTCTCTCGCTTCGGCGGCGCTGAGTTTTAACGACACGCATTATCAAACGGTGATCCATCCCACCAGTCCCGTAGGCGCCGCATTGATTTCGATGGCGACCAAACGCAATATCAGCGGCAAGCAACTCATTGCCGCGGTGGCGCTGGGCGACGAGCTGTGTTGCCGCATCGGCAACATCCTGTGCACGCCGCCGGCGGAATGCAACGTCGGGCTCTCCACCACGGGTTTACTCGGCTCCATCGGCGCCGCCATCGCCGCGGGCAAGGTGATGGGCTTTGACGAAGACCAGATGACTACTGCCATCGGTATCGCCGCCAACCAAAGCATGGGCATCCGCGAGGCACACGCGTCGATGTCAAGCTGGTTTACGCCGGCCAACGCGGGCCGCAGCGGCCTGTGGGCGGCGCTGCTCGCGGAAAAGGGCTACACCTGCCCCGACACCATGATCGAGGGCGTAAAAGGCTTCGCGGTGTCCTTCGCCAGTAACCCGCAAATGCAGGCCGCGCTCGATGGCCTGGGCACAACGTGGGAAATTCTCGACCTTGCCTACAAACCCTATCCCTGCGGCGTGGTGGTGCACTCGGTGATCGATGCCTGCCTTGATGTCACGAACAAGCATGCGTTCGATGCGAAAGCCATCGCGCGCATCGACCTGCGCGTGAACCCGCTGTGCATCCAGCTTTGCAACCGACCCGCCCCGAAGACCCGCGCGCAGGCCATGGTCAGCTTTCCGCATTGGACAGCAACCACGCTCATGTTCAAGGAGGCCGGCTTGCCGCAAGTCACCGATGCCATGGTGCACGACACGGCGGTTGCCGCACTACGCGCGAAAATAAACGCCGTGGCGGACGACACCGTAGGCCGCGAAGCCGCGCACGTCAAAGTCACCCTGAACGATGGCCGCGTGCTCGAAGGCCACTGCACGGCGGCGATCAGCACGACGGAAAACCCGATGACCGATCAGCACATCGCCGACAAGACGCGGCTGCAAATGGAACTCGTCTACGATAAGGCCAAGGCGCAGCGTGTGGCCGATGCCTGCTGGCAGATGGCGGATTTGCCGGACGTGCGACCTTTTGTGGAATCACTGGCGGGGTAATTTGCGCAGCAGGCTGCTGCCTGGCTTGGATCAGCTCAGTTCCATGTCGGGCAGACATGACAACACGGGCCTTCAGTCAGCATCAACAGGCGCAGGGCCACCCGGCAGCGTATCACCCTGAAAAGGCGGATTAATCGTAAGTATCTGTTTTTATTTATTATTTTACTCGACAATGAATTGCTACGCCTTCGCACCCGGGTGCCGGATTCTGTTCAGCGCCACCCTCGCCTGCCTGCTGCTTACGGCAACCGCACAAGCCCGTGTCACCAAAATTGTCATCGACGAAAAAGTCTCGCCAGCGTTTTGCAAAGACAAATCCTGTGCGATGTACGGCGCAGTGGGCCAGTACGAACAAATCTCCGGCCGCGCATTTGGTGAGCTGGATCCCGCCGACCCGTCCAACGCGCTGATACAGGACATTCATCTGGCGAAAGACGCCGACGGTAAGGTGCGTTATGTCGCGACCTTCGTCCTGACCAAGCCCGTCGACATGAGCAAAGCCAGCGGCCTGCTGTGGCACGACGTACCCAACCGCGGCCGGCCGGTGTTACTCGACACAGCGGAGCGCCGCTTCGGCGACATCGGCCTTGCCAGTGCCTGGCAGGGCGACAACGCCGGTATGAGTACGGCGCTTGGCACCCGGTTGCGCGCCGACATGAAATTCAACGCCAATCACTGGCTGCAAGTCCCCATCGCCAGGAATGCCGATGGCTCGGCAATCACCGGCCCGGTGTTCGCGCGCATCATCAACCGTTCGGGCCTTGATGCACAGCCTCTGATCGTACAAACCAATCCAGTGCCTTACTTGCCCGCCGATCCGGACACCAGCAAGGCCACGCTGGTGTCGCGCGATCATGAATCGATGACTGGTGGGGTCACCGGCGAAACGCCCATCGCGCCCGCCGACTGGAAATTCTGCGGCGGAGGCACGTTTGACGAGCCGCAACCGCTACAGGCGCTGCCAGTGCATATTTGCCTGAAGGGTGGCTTCAACCCGGCGAAGCTTTATCAGGTGGTCTACACCGCCAAAGACCCTTATGTGCTCGGCATCGGCTTTGCCGCGTGGCGCGACGTGGGCGCGTTTTTCAAATATGCCGCGAAGGATGACGCGGGCACCGCGAACCCCGTGGCGGGCCGCATCAAACACAGCATCGGCCGCGGCCGCTCGCAGTCGGGCAATTACCTGCGCGGCTGGCTGCACATGGGCTTTAACCAGGGCGAAGGCGCGCAATCCAGACGCCCGGTGCACGACGGTTTATGGCCGATCATCGCGGGCCGCCGCATTGCGTTGAACCATCGCTGGGCACAACCCGATGGCGTGCTCGAACTCTATCAGGCCGGCAGCGAAGGCCCGCAGTGGTGGGTGCCGTACCCCGATACCGCGCGCAACCTGCCCACGCGCAGCATTCTCGACCGTTGCAACGCCAGCAAGACCTGCCCGAAAGTCATCGAGCATTTCGGCGCGGCGGAAATCTGGGGCTTGAAACTCGGGCCGTCGTGGGTAGGCACCGGCGCGAAGGAAGACATTCCGCTACCCGACAACGTGCGCCGTTACTATCTCGCCAGCAGCTCGCACGGCGGCGGCGCAGGCGGCTTTAACACCAGCCTTCCCGGCGTGGCCTTGCCCACACGCGGCCCGAATTGCACGGGCAATAATTTCGGCACCGGCGTCTTGCCCGCCAACCCCCTGCCGCACAGCGAAACGGTCAACGCCCTGCGCGAGCATTTCCGCAATTGGGTGATGCACGGCACCGCGCCGCCGCAAAGCCGCTATCCCACGTTACGTGATCGGCTGCTGGTCGAACCCAACAAAGCTGCGATGGGTTTCCCCAGCATTCCCGGTGTACGCCCCACTGCGCCCGAAGCACGCTTCATCAACCCGTTGCTCGATTACGATTTCGGCCCGGAATTTGATGCGATCGACGGCTCAGGCGTCCCCGGCATCGCTCCGCCCAAAATCAGACAGGTACTGCGCATGCTGGTGCCACGCGTCAACGCTGATGGCAACGAAATCGGCGGCGTGCCGGTGGTGCTGCTCGATGCCCCGCTGGGCACCTACCTCGGCTGGAATATCACCGCAGACGGCTTTCACAAGGATCAAATCTGCGCCTACACGGGCGGCATGATTCCGTTCGCCAAAACCCGTGCGGAACGCCTGGCCAGCGGCGATCCGCGATTGTCACTGGAAGAACGCTATGGCGATCACGCAGGCTATGTCGCAGCCGTCCGCAAGGCCGCGGCAGGCGCAGTGGCTACCGGGTTCTTGTTGCAGGCGGATGCGGAGGCTTTGATCAGGGCGGCCGAAGCCAGCGCGGTCCTGAAGTAAGTGCGAGTAGACCGATGCATGAGTGCTTGCAACTTCGAAGCCCGAAAGATTTCCCTGCGAGCCAGATGTAAAATCGAAAAATGCGGTAAGGTGACAAACGCAGCCGTTTCAATGATCAAACAGGAGCGAACCATGCAAATGCGATGCGGGCGGTGGCTTGGGGTTGCGGCTATGGGTTGTCTGACGGTGTGCGGTGTACAGGCGCAACCCGCCGCCAAGGGAGCAACAGGTACGAAGGCAGATCAACCCTATCCCAACAAACCCATACGCCTTATCGTGCAGTTTGCGCCGGGTGGACAGGGGGATGTCATCGCGCGCACCATCGCCATCAAGGCGAGCGAAAACTTTCGTCAGACGGTGCTGGTGGACAATCGTACCGGTGGCGGAGGCACCATCGCCGCCGATGCCCTGGTGAAGTCCAACCCCGACGGCTATACCTTTATCGTTGCGTCTTCCAGTTACGCTTCCAATTCGGCGCTCTACAAGCGTGCATTCGATCCGGTGAACGACATCACGCCGGTGGCGATGATCGGCGACAGCGGCTTTATCGTCGCGGTGCATCCGTCGGTGCCGGTTAACTCGGTGAACGATCTTATCGCTCACGCCAAGGCCAACCCTGGCAAACTCAACTATGGTTCCAGCGGCGTAGGCGGCACGCCGCATCTGGCAACCGAGCTGTTCGATCAAATGGCCGGCACGCGCATGTCGCATGTACCGTACAAGGGCGTGGTGCTGGCGCTGAACGATCTCATCGGCGGTCAATTACAGGTGTTGTTCGGCAGCATGGCCAACGCCCTGCCGCAAATTCGCGCGGGGCGCGTGCGCGGCGTGGCGGTCAGTTCTGCCAAACGCTCGGCGGCCGCACCCGAGTTTCCAGCGATCGGCGAGACCGTGCCGGGCTACGAAGCCGTGGTGTGGTACGGCGTAGCGGGGCCGAGGGGCGTGCCGCCGGTCATCGCCGCGCGCTGGAACAGCGAGGTCAACCGCATCTTGCAATTGCCCGACGTAAAAGAACGCATGGCGGGCGACGGCATGGAGCTTATCGGCGGAACATCGCAGCGCTTTCGCGAATTGCTTGTCGCGGACATCGCGCGCTGGCAGCGCGTGGTGAAAATGGCCAATATCAAAGTAAGCGGATGAGTTGAATTGGGTTGGATCAGGGTGAAGCCCGTTTGCGTGTTGATCTCGCTATGCCTGTTCATCGCGACACCTGTCGGCGCCCAACAATTCGCCCCTGTGCCGCCGCCCGCTCCGGGTCGATCATCATCGCCAGCAAAACCGCTATCGCACGCCGCGCTGCTGACAGAACTCAAACGCGGCGGCTACACCATTTACATCCGTCACACGTCCACGGATTTCACCCGCGACGACGTCAAATCCCGCAGCGACGACGATTGCGGCAACCAGCGCCCGCTCACCGACAAGGGCCGCGACGAAGCCCGACGCTTGGGCGCGGACATGAAGCGCGCAGGTTTCCCCATCAGCGAAGTGCTGGCCAGCCCACGCTGTCGCACTGTGGAAGCTGCCAAACTCGCCTTCGGCACCTACAAACTGGCTGAAGAAGTGCTCGGCGGCGCCATCACAAAACATCCGGTTGAACGCTACGCCCCACTGGTAACGTGGTTTAAGCAGGGCCCCGGCGTTGGCAGAAACCGCGTGATCGTCAGCCACGGCAATCCGTTCTACGCCACGGCGGGCACACCTTATCTGGCCGAGGGAGAAGCGGCAGTAGTCAAGCCGCTGGGGAAGGATTTTGAGGTGATTGCGCGGGTGGCGTGGAATGGGTGGGGGGCGTTGTCAACATTATTCCCTGCTACTGCCGTATCTCCGCCTCCCTGATCACCTTGGCCCACCGTGCAACCTCCGACGCCGCCATCGTATTAAACGGGTCCGCGCTCATCGGCGGGGGTTCATACCCAGTCTCGACAGCCGCGCGTTTACTTCAGGCGATGCCACGATGCGGTTGATTTGCTGATTGAGTGTGTCGACGTGGGCGCGCGGGGCCTTGGCTGCGGTGTGCATGCCAGACAACGTTTATGCCGTCAGTGTGCCGCCCGCAATAAACAATCCGCTGCCTTCTCCGCAATCATGATGGTCGCGGCATTGGTGTTGCCTGACGTCACCACCGGCATCACTGATGCGTCGATCACACGCAGCCCTGCGATGCCGTGTACGCGCAGTTCGTTATCGACCACGGCTTCGGCATCGCTGCCCATTTTGCAGGTGCCCACCGGGTGATA
>SYEN01000170.1 GCA_005800795.1 Burkholderiales bacterium
CTGGCCTTCGACAATGGTATGGCTGACCACGTGCCCGCAATCGTCCACCGACAGATACGACGCGATATCGGTGACGCCGGTATCCGGGTCGACTTCCACCTCGGCGATGTGACAGCCGTTGGGATAAGTGGAAGTAAACGTACCTTCGCCGATCACCGAGAGTTTTTTCTTCGCCGCCAATTGCGCCAGGGTGATTTTTTTCTTGCTGTGCGGTGACGAAAACTCGCCCTTGGCGTAATTCACTTGCGACGGCTCGACGCCCAAATCTTCCGCCGCCAGCGACTTGCCCGCGTCGATCAACTTGTTCGCAGCGATATGGCACACCGTGCCAGCACCCACCATCGTGCGCGAACCGCCCGAGTGGTTGCCGATCATGGTTACCGAGCGGTCGGCATCGCCCTGCTTGACTTTGATCTGCTCAACGGGAATGCCCAGCGCGCTGGCGGTCACCATCGCGAACGAGGTTTCATGCCCTTGCCCCTGCGAATGCGACACCGTGTGCAGCGTGACCAGCCCATCGCCACTGACCGTGAGTTCGATCTCGTCGCGCGGCGCCGTGCCCGCGCCGGTGGGTTCGATAACAGCCGACATGCCGATGCCGCGCAGCTTGCCCTGCTTGGCACTCGCGGCACGGCGCACTTCAAAGCCCGACCAATTCGCGAGCGACAACGCCTTCGCCGACAGGCCCGGCAGATCCGCGATTTCTATGGTGGAACCGGTGGCCGATTTATACGGATACTCGCTCAGCGGCACATAATTGCGGCGGCGCAAATCGGCCGGATCCATATTCAACTCCAACGCAGCCGCGTCAACCGCGCGCTCGATGGCATAAGCAATGTCGGGCCGGCCCGCGCCACGATACGCCGCCACCCAGCCGGTGTTGGTCAGCACCACTTTGAAGTGCCCATACAGCGCGGGAATCTTGTACACACCGTTCATGCAGGTGGTGGCGTTGCGGATGTGGCCCGCCGGGCCGGTGGGCGACAGATACGCGCCCTGATCGGTGATCCAGTCGACGCGCATGCCGGTAAACTGCGCGTTGTTGTCCATCGCCAGCGTGATGGTAATCAGATTGCCGCGGCCATGCGTGTCCGTGAGGAAACTTTCGGTGCGCGTGGACACCCATTTGATCGGCCGCTGCAACGCCTTGGCCGCCATCATCATTGACATGTATTCGGGATACACCGTACTGCGCTGGCCGAAGCCGCCGCCGACATCCTGAATCTCTACACGGAATTTATCTTCGCCGAGATTGGCGTAGGTGGAAAACTGCTTGCGCGTCATGTTCACGCCCTGTGACGGCGTGTGCACCACGTAGCTGTCGGAGTCGGCTTTGTATTCGATCAAAGCCGCGCGCGGCTCCATCGGACTGGCGGTAACACGCGTGCAATCGACCGTAATCTTGGTCACGTGGGCGGCCTTGGCGATGGCTTCCGTCACCGGCGCTTCAACGCCGCTTTCAGCCTCAACCGGGCAATTGCCGGGCACATCATCATGCAACTGCGGCGCGCCGGGTTTCAACGCTTCTTCCGGATCCACAATCGCGGGCAGGTCTTCGTAGACCACCTCGATCAGCTCGCAGGCATCCTGCGCAGCCAGATGCGAATCGGCGATCACCATCGCCACCGGGTCGCCAACAAAACGCACTTTGCCAATGGCCAGACACGGCCGTGCCGGAACGCGCGCTTTCATACCGCCTTTGCCGGTGGGCGGCAAAAAACTCGGCGCCCGCAAGTACCCAGCAGCTTGCGCATCCGCGCCGGTGTAAACACCCACCACGCCCTTGATCCGCCCCACCTTGTCGAAGTTGATTGACACAATACGCGCGTGCGCGCGATCCGACCGCAAAAAACAGGCGTGCAGTTGATCGGGCGCGTTCCAGTCTGACGAATATTTGCCATTGCCGGTAATCAGGCGCATGTCTTCAAAGCGCGAAACCTGTGCGTTGCCGACCTTGAACAATTTGGAATGATGATGTTGATCCATCCGTGCCTCGTTGAATAAAGCAAAAAATTATCAATTAAAACAAATACTTACAAATAGACGCTGGGGAAGCGCGTCTAGCGGGCACTTGGTGAATGCCGAAGGACTGGCTCGAATGCGACTGCGGGACTGGGACTGTTTGATCCTGCTGCGCATTTAGACTACGGCTGCGCAGCCCATGAGACTACACGCTGGCCCCACGCGCGCCCATATCACTATTCTACCGTGAGAATCCCAGTGAATCACGCATGGCGATGCCTGCGGCAGAGGCGTGTGATCCATTATGTGGTGACTGTCGGCGACACACCCGCGCTTGCTGGTATCGTTCGCCGTCACAACTAAAAATAATCAAAGCGCGCACCTTGCGCCAGCCAGATTCGGGCACCGCGCCCGCAACCCATGCCCGAAAACACCGCTTCCGCACGCGCCACCCGTACCGCCACCCTGGCGCCGTTTAGCGTGCGCAGCTTCCGCTTTCAGTGGCCCGCCGATCTGGCGGCCTCTTGGGCGTTCGACATGGAAGCGCTGATTTTGAGCTGGTATATCCTGGTGGAAACGCAATCGGTGTTCCTGCTGACGCTGTTCCTATCCATGCAATACATCGGCACCCTGCTCGCGCCCATGTTCGGCGTGATGGGCGACCGCAAGGGGCAACGCCGCGTGCTGTCGGCCATGCGCACGGTCTATGCGGCACAAGCGCTGGTGCTGATGGGGCTCGCCTTCAGCGGGCAGCTGACACCCGTCTACGTGTTTGCCGTCGCCTTTGTCATGGGACTGGTGCGCCCGTCGGACATCGGCACACGCAACGCGTTGATCGGCGCCACCATGCCTGCCGACAAACTGATGGGCGCGATGAGCATCCAGCGTACCACACAAGATTCCGCCAAGGTCGCTGGCGCGCTCACCGGCGCCGGGCTGGTGGCGGCCATGGGCATCGGCCCCGCGTACGTCGTGGTCACCGTGTTCTACGCCATCAGCGCCGTGCTGACGATGAAAGGCGCCAACCCCGCCACCCCACCACGCCTCGCCGCGCCGGCAAGCGAACGCGCCTCGCTGTGGCGCGATCTGCGCGAAGGCGCGGCCTATGTGTGGAACACACCGTTGCTGCTCGCTGCGATGGTGTTCGCCTTCATGCTCAACTGCTCCGCCTTCCCCATGATGCACGGCCTGATGGCGGTGATGGCGAAAGAGATTTACCAGACAGGCCAGACGGGTCTCAGTCACCTGGTGGC
>SYEN01000171.1 GCA_005800795.1 Burkholderiales bacterium
ACGAACTGGAGCCGGTCAAACGCGGCATCTACGCGGGTGCGGTGGGCTACCTCGGATTCGACGGCAACATGGACGTGGCGATAGCGCTACGCACCGGCGTGGTCAAAGATGGCATCCTGTATGCGCAAGCGGGTGGCGGCGTGGTCGCCGACTCCGAGCCCGAAGCTGAATGGCAGGAAACGCAGAACAAGGCGCGGGCGCTGCTACGTGCGGCGGAGATTGCCGAGGCGGGTCTGGATAGTAAGGTTACGTAAAATATTCAATAAAAACAAATACTTAAATAAATATTCCGTTACAGCGTCGGACTCTTAAACTCCCCGCCCAGCGCCACCTGCGCCCACGGCGCCAATTGCGCGTCGCAGCTAAAACTGAAGTGGCCCAACGCGGCGTGTTGATCTCGGTAAATGCGCTGCATGGCACTGTGGTCGTAGATGCCGCCCGCGCCCATCATTTCGTAGAGCGTGTCGACGGCTTCGGTGAGCAGTTTCATCGCCATTGCGCAGTTGCGTTTGTAGCGCAGCTTGGCTTCCAGACTTAACCTGCCGCCCGCACGATAGACGTTGTGCGCTTCGATGCAGTCGCAGCGCATCCAAGTGCGCACGGCGTCGATCTTGGCGCCCGCCGTGCCGATGCGTAATTGCACATTCTGAAAGTCGCGCATTTTTGCGCCGGTGTAATTGGTGCTGCGCTGCTTCACAGTTTCGGTGGCGATGTCCAGCGCGGCCTGTGCGTTGCCGGTCATCACGCCCGCGATGCAGTGCCCGCCCAGCGCGGGAGTGGGCACTTTGAACATCGAGTTGGTGTGCTCTCTCAGCCCTGGAAATTCATGCGCCGGATTGGCGACGTGCATGCTTGCCACGCGGTATGCCGGCACGAAGACGTTGGTGCAGGTAACGGTACGGCTCCCGGTACCGCGCATGCCGAGGGTTTGCCAATCGTCGATCACCGTGAACTGCGGACGCTGCACCTGACACATCACCCAATCGATGGGTTTTCCGTCGGAATCCTTGACGACGCACGCGAGTTGCTCCCATTCCGAATGATCAACGCCGGAAGAAAAGCCCCACTTGCCGGTCAGCTCGAGTCCGCCGTCCACCTTGCGCGCGGAGCCTTGAGCAAACGCGATGCCGGAGGCAATCAGCGTGTCGGGCCCCGTAACGCCAGCACCCCAAATTTCTTCCTGTGCCTGCCGAGGCCACAATGCGAGGCCGCGATGATGCGAGGCGAGATTCGCCACCACCCATCCGGTCGACGCGTCGCCGCGCCCCAGAATTTCGGGGATGTCGAAATAGGCGATGAAATCGAGTTCCATGCCGCCCCACGCCTTGGGCTGGATGTAGCGCCACAACCCGGTTTCGTGCAGCGCGTTGACCACTTCGGGAACGAGCTTGGTGGCCTTGTCGTTCTCCGGGCCGTGTTTACGCAACAGCGGAATCAGCGCGCGCGCGCGTTCGATGGCTTCTTCGTAGCTGACGCTGGAGAAATCGCGGGATTTGACTGCAAGTGTGGCCGGAGCATTCATACGGAAGTCGGGTAAAAAAGCAGAAATTAAATTAGGGAACCTCAATGCGCAGGCAGCATCTTAAATCACAGGGCGAAAATACGCCCGGATTGAGCGGCAATATCGCTTACAACAGTTTGAAATACAAGGCTTTCTTGATAGAATCACCGGGATTTTGAAGCGCGCATAATTCTAGCAAGTCAGCCAGTTAAGTCGGGAATAAAATCCTGTCTGGTGCGGGCGTGTGTGCAGCTATACTGCCTAGCAACCAGCAGACATTCCGTTGATTTGCATTATATTTGCACTATTTCAGTTTTTTGCCATCGCAGTCCGTAATGATCCCCGAGTATTTTTGTGAGAGCGTAGCACAATGATTGCCCATTCTTTCCGTTTCATACGCGCCTCGTTGCACGCCGCCACTCTGGCGTTTGCCCTGTTGCTTGCTGCACCGGCAGCCGCGCAGACGGATGAGCTGCAAGACGTCAACCAGATGCTAAAGCTTGGCCAGTTCGATCAGGCGCTGGCGCGGGTGAACAGCTATTTGTCGAGCCGCCCGAAAGACGCGCGCGGCCGCTTTCTCAAGGGGTTGATACTCGCCGAGCAAAACAAGCCCAACGATGCCATTCAGATTTTTGCTGCGCTGACCAAGGATTTCCCCGTTTTGCCGGGGCCGTACACCAATCTCGCTGTGCTGTTCGCCTCGCAGGGCCAGTACGACAAGGCGCGCGACGCGCTGGAGCTCGCGATACGCACGCACCCGAGTTACGCCACCGCGCACGAAAATCTCGGTGACCTCTACGCCAAAATGGCCAGTCAGGCCTACGACAAAGCGTTGCAACTGGACAAGAGCAACACCACTGCGCAGTCCAAGCTCAACATGATCCGCGATTTGTTCCCCGCCGATCCACGCGCCGCCAAGGCCTCCGCCGCGGCGAGCAAGCCCGAACCGGCAGTCAAGGTGGCAGCTGCGCCGCAAGCTGCACCACCTGCGGCGCAGCAACCTGCATATGACCCCACCAAGCCCACGCCGGCCGGCCCCGCCGCCAAACCGGCGCCCGGCAAGGCCGGCGCACCCAGCGCAGAGGACGTGCTTGCGTCGGTCAATGCATGGGCACAAGCGTGGTCGAACAACGATATACCCGGTTACCTTGGCGCCTATGCCGCGGATTTTCGTCCGGCCGGCGGCGCATCGCGTGCGGCGTGGGAAGCCGAGCGTAAGCAGCGCATCGCCAAACCGCGGCAGATACAAGTCGCGATTGAAGCGCCGCGCGTGGAATTCGACGACAGTGGCCGCGCCACAGTGACATTCCGCCAGCAGTATCGCTCCGATGCGTTGAAGTCGACCAACAATAAAACTCTGGTGATGACCAAGGCCGGCGACAAATGGCTGATCCAGCAAGAGCGCAGCGGCGGCTAGGCACGCCTGCGCTGTTTAACGCCACGAAACCTCGGCTGGGCGGACGCGCCTCGCTGCTTGCCATCGTGCTGTTGCTGGCGGCGGGCGGTGCGGCCTTCTTGTTGAACGGCTCGTCACGGCTGTCGGCGGCGTTTTTGCCGGTGAATTACGCTACCAAAGGTGGAAGCGTTAGTAACACTAGCGCGCCCGTCGTTTCCAGTGCGCATCGTTCTGCCACCGGTGCACTGGATCCTGAAACGGTGTTGCAAAAGACGCTGGCAGAAATCCAGAATCAGCGCATGGATAATGCACTCGCCGAAATCGACCAGGTGATCGGTGCGTATCCCAATTTTCGTCTCGCGCATTTGATCAAGGGGGACATCCTGCTGGCGCGTGCGCACCCGATCAACACGGTCGGCAATGCCAGTGATGCGCCGCAGGAAATGCTCGACGATCTGCGTGACGAAGCGCGCGCGCGCATGGCCCGGTTGCAACGTGAACGGCCCAAGGATCAGGTGCCGCGCTATCTGGTGCAAATGCCGCCGGAACAACGTTACGCGCTGGTGGTGGATACTTCAAAATCCACGCTCTACGTGTATGAAAACAAGGGTGGCGAGGCGCGCTACGTCGCCGATTATTACGCCACCATCGGTAAGAGCGGCATGGACAAATTTCGAGAGGGCGACAATAAAACGCCGCTCGGCGTCTACCATGTCACCGGCAGTATTTCGCGAGAACAGTTAAATCAGCGTTACGGCAAGCTCGCCGGGGAGTATGGCGTGGGCGCGCTGCCGATCAACTACCCGAACGAATGGGACAAACGCAGTGGCCGCAACGGCAGCGGCATTTGGCTGCACGGCGTGCCGTTCGACACCTACAGCCGGCCACCGCGCGCGAGTAAAGGTTGTGTCGCGCTCACTAACGAAGATTTCCTGGCGGTGTCTGCGAATGCGCAAATAGGTGTCACGCCGGTGATTATCGCCAACGGCATTGAGTGGACCAGCCCCGAAGCCGCACGTACGCTGCGCGAGGAATTGTCGCAAGCGGTCGAAAGCTGGCGGCGCGATTGGGAAAGCCTCAATACGCCGAACTATCTCAAACATTATTCGCCGGCGAAATTTTCCACCGGCAGTCAGAATTATCAAGCATGGGCCGAACACAAACAGCGCGTCAACGCCGGCAAGACCTGGATCAAGGTCAAGGTGGACAACGTCAGCATGTTTTTCTATCCGGGCGCGGCCGATCTTGCGGTGGTGACGTTCGATCAGGATTACAACAGCAGCAATCTCGCCGGACAGTCGAAGAAGCGGCAGTACTGGATGAAGGAACCCGGCGGCTGGAAAATCGTATACGAAGGCATGGGCTGAGTCGCTTGAGTATGTCCGGTGCCGCCAGAGCTGGATAAACTCAATTAAATCAAATACTTATTTATACTCACTATGCTACTCGTAATCTAAAATAACGATTCCTTCACTTAC
>SYEN01000172.1 GCA_005800795.1 Burkholderiales bacterium
AAGGACATCATCGACACGGCCGACATGCCAACCGAAGACGGCACGGTGCTGCACGCTGGGCGCCTGCCGGTAAGTGACGCAGCGGTGGTGCGTGCGTTGCGTGCTGCGGGTGCGGTGATCATGGGCAAGACGGTTACCACGGAACTGGCCACGTATTTTCCGGGCAAGACGCGCAATCCGCACAACCCGGAGCACACGCCAGGCGGCTCATCCAGCGGCTCTGCGGCGGCGGTTGCAGCGGGCATGTTGCCGGTTGCCATCGGTACACAGACCAACGGCTCGGTGATTCGGCCTGCCGCGTTTTGCGGCGTCTATGGCTTCAAGCCCACCTTCGGGTTGATACCGCGTAGCGGCATTCTGAAGCAGTCCCGCGCACTTGATCAGGTGGGCGTGTTCGCGCGCACGCTGCAGGACATCGCACTGGTGACCGAGCAAATCGCAGGCGCAGACGAAGCCGATCCCGATACGCGTCCGCGCGCGCGGCTTCCCTTGCTGGCCACGCTGGCCGAAGCGCCGCCCATGCCGCCGCAGATTGCGTTCGTGAAAACCCCGGTGTGGGACCGTGCCGAGCCTCAAACGCGCGAGGCCTTCGCCGAACTGGTGGCACACCTGGGCAGCAGTGTCAGCGAAGTGGAATTGCCCGAATCGGCGAGCCGCGCGTGGGAATGGCAGCGCACGGTGATGGAAGCCGAGATGGCCGCTCATTATGACGCCGAATGGGAGCGGGGCCGCGACCGCCTGTCCGAGTCGCTGCGCGCGCAGCTTGAGCGCGGGCGTGCAATCTCGGCGCTGGAGTATCAAAAGGCGCGCGCGCGCAGGGACATGGTGAATGAGGCACTGACAGAAATCTTCCAGCACTACGACGCAATCGTGACGCCATCCGCCGCCGGCCCTGCGCCGCACGGCCTCGATTCGACCGGCGATCCGGCATTCTGTACGCTGTGGACATTTTGTGGCATGCCCGCGCTCAATCTGCCGTTGATGACGGCGGGCAATGGCCTGCCGTTGGGCGTGCAACTGGTGGGGCCGCACATGGGTGATGCCCGCCTGCTGCGCACCGCGCGCTGGATGACAGAAACAATGGGTTAAAAAATCTATATAAAACAAATACTTATGAGAGGTCATTTATGATCGTGAAAGTGGCTGCCGCCTTGCTGGCCATGGTGCTGTTTCTGGTCTTCAACGGTGCAATTCTTTGGAAAATGAAAGACATGGCGCTGTCCGCCGTGATTCTCATCGGCGTCGTGATGATGGCGGTGGATTTGTATCAGTCAGTTAAGCAGAAGGATCACTGAACAACCACCCGGGGGCGGCCAAAAGATCGCCGGGCGCGAGCAACGTCATGCACCTTGCCTGCCGCAGTCGTTGCCATTGAACCATCGCCGCTGGCTCGTTTTTGCCCTCGGGAGCGCAGCCTTCAGCCTGGCGTTTTTTCACCGGGTGGCGCCGGTATCCATCGCGGATGAATTAACCCGTGCCTTTGCCGTGAATGGCGCCGCGCTGGGCGCGCTGGCGGCGACGTATTTTTACGTCTATACCCTGATGCAGATACCCACCGGCGTGCTGGTGGATACGCTGGGCCCCAAGATTGTACTGACGGTGGGCGGCGTCGCGGCGGGCGTGGGTTCCATCCTGTTCGGGTTGGCAGACACGTTCTGGGGGGCGGCATTCGGGCGGACGCTGGCCGGGCTGGGTGTGTCGGTGGCATTTGTCGCGCTGCTGAAAATCTGCGCGCAATGGTTCGACGAGCGGCACTTTGCCACCATGGCAAGCTGCGTGAACTTCATCGGCCTGCTCGGCGCGTTGGCGGCGACGGTGCCGCTGGCATGGCTGGTGACGCAAGTGTCGTGGCGCCAGGTGTTTGTGGCCATCGGCGCGGCTTCACTGCTGGTAGCTGTATTGACCGGCTGGCTGGCGAAGGATCATGCCTCCACCGCCGCGCACAACAGCGGCGCGAGGAACTGGCGCGCCGATCTCGTGGCGGTATTGAAGAACCGTGCGACGTGGCCGGCGTTCTGGGTGAATTTCGGGCTATCGGGCAGCTACATGTGCTTCGCCAGTCTGTGGTTGGCGCCGCTGTTGACTCAGGCGTACGGCAAATCGCCGGTGGTGGCGAGCCAGCATGCGGCGGTGGTCATCGCCTCGCTTGCGGTTTCGAGTGTCGTGATCGCCCGTGTCTCGGATCGCCTCGGCAAACGCAAACCCGTGTTGCTGGCGGTGGCGGGCCTGTATCTGGGCATGTGGGTTGCATGGCTGATCGGGGTGCCTGCCGGGTGGACGTTTTTCATGTGCCTGCTGATGGGCATGTTGGCACCGGGATTCATGTTTGCGTGGTCGCTGGCGAAGGAAGTCAATCCGCCTGAACACGCGGGCATGGCGATCAGCGTCGCCAACAGCGGCGGGTTTCTTGCGGCGGGCATACTGCAACCGCTGGCAGGCGCCATGCTGGACGCAAGTAAAGAGGCGGGCGCTGCCGCAACCCAGGCAGATTTTCGCTTTGCGATGGCACCAGTCGCGCTATTTACCGTCATGGGATTTGCGGGCGCCGTCTTTGTGCGCGAGACGCATTGCCGTAATATCTGGGCGGACGCAATCGCGCGGAAAAAATAGCTGGCTAAAACCCATACACTGGCACGGTAAACTCGATGAAACCCAAAATAACCATTACACGCGAAGTCTTTGACGACACCATTGAATATCTGAATCAACACTTCGAGGTGGATGCCAATCAGGCCGATCAGCCTTACACACCCACCGCGCTGGCGGCGCGTTTGGCGAGACAGGACGGCCTGATGTGCGCACTGACCGACAAGGTGGATGCCGCGCTGATCGCCGCCGCGCCAAACTTGAAAGCGGTGGCGAACATTGCGGTGGGCTATAACAACATTGACGTACCGGCCTGCACCGCGCGCGGCATACAGGTCACCAATACCCCCGGCGTTCTCGATGACAGCACGGCTGATCTCGCGTTTGCGCTGATGCTTGCCACCGCGCGGCGCGTGACCGAAGTTGAAGCGTATATCCGCAAGGGCGAGTGGACGGGCTGGAAGTTG